>CAZMMG010000333.1:0-2533 GCA_964567355.1 uncultured Neptunicoccus sp. | reverse complement strand
AGCAAGCGCAGGGGCCGCCGTGGCCGTGTGCGGTGGCTGGCTCTGGGGACCGCACTGTCCCACATGTGTGCAATGTTGCCACCGTTGTGGTGGAAACCCTAAGCAAAAAGGGCGGGACAACCCTGATGCCGCTGGACACTATCGACCGGCAGTCGACTCAGGAATTTGCCCGTTGGAGCAGGGCCGTCGGGCAGGTGGTTGATGCGCCGGAATTTGAACTGTTCCACGTCCCTACGCGCCCCAAAACCCGAAAGCTGACATTGCTTTCGCGCACCGATTACGGTGCCGAGGTGCAGGCCCCGACCACCATTTTGCGCTTCGGGGTGGCCAGTAAGGCTAAAGCCGGCATGCTGGCCAAGGTTTTCGGGCGCCGATTGCCAGCCTTTGAAGCTGGCGATCTGGTCGGTATTCTACCGCCCGGTTGTGTCCTGCCACGGTACTATTCCTTGGCTTCCTCCAAACGTGACGGCATGCTTGAAATATGCGTTCGCAAGCATTCGGGCGGCCAGTGTTCGGAATTCCTGCACGGCTTGCAGCCTGATGATCAGATAGAGGCTTTCATCAAGCCCAATCCTGACTTTCGACCTGCCAAGGGGCGTGCGCCCGTCATATTGGTCGGGGCTGGTACCGGGGTCGGGCCTCTGGCCGGATTCATTCGTGGAAACAAAGGGCATAAGCCTGTGCATCTTTATTTCGGCAACCGCCACCCGGGATCGGATTTCCTTTATGAGGAAGAGATCAATGGCTGGCTTGTGGATCAACGCCTGAAGTCTGCCGCTTTTGCATTTTCCAGAATTGAAGATAA
The DNA here is from genome assembly GCA_964567355.1 of uncultured Neptunicoccus sp. Lineage (GTDB taxonomy): Bacteria > Pseudomonadota > Alphaproteobacteria > Rhodobacterales > Rhodobacteraceae > Amylibacter. Next base: position 1,728 of record CAZMMG010000333.1, on the reverse strand, counting down.
AAGTTATGTGCAGGATCAGTTGATTGCAGATGCGGACAATCTTCGAACATTGATCGCGCAAGGAGCACAGATTATGGTTTGCGGTGGCCGTGATATGGCGCAGTCGGTGATGGCGGCGCTGGAGCAGGTGTTGGCCCCGACAAATCTTACCCCGATCCTATTGAAAGCCGAGGGCAGATATGTTGAAGATGTTTACTGATCCCCAAGGCCGCATTTTGCGCCAGCATAATCTGTCCGGTGACACAATGGGGACGCGGTATGGCGCGACATTTTTTGTGCCGGAGGACTTTGATCTGGCGGCGGTTTCAGAGGCTCTTTTCGCTGCCGTAGACCGGGTTGACCGGCAAATGTCCACATGGAAACCTGATAGTGATTTGATGTGCCTGAACCGGGCCGAGATTGGTAAATGGATTGATATACCCGAACAACTAACAACTGTTTTTAGCACGGCATTGGAAATTGGCCGCAGCTCTTCGGGGGCGTTTGACATCGGGCTTGGTGGCCTTGTCAACGCTTGGGGGTTTGGGGCAACCGGCACAACACCCGATGTTCAGGCTATTACGAAACGGCTGGGCAAACCGGTGCCCCCAGCCTATGAAGTTTTGGATATTGATGCGAAAAATCGCAAAGCCCGTAAATTGGCCCCGATAGAGCTGGATTTATCGGGCATTGCCAAAGGTTTTGCGGTCGATGAAATGCTGGCCTGCCTGCGCAGGTTCGGGGTTGAGAACGCATTGGTTTCGCTGGACGGAGAATTGAAAGCCATGGGCCTGAAACCGGCATCCCAACCTTGGGCGGTTGCAATCGAAAAACCGGATTACGAAGCCCGCGCGCCCTTAAGCGTGATCGAGCTAAAAGAGGCAGCCGTGGCCACGTCGGGTGATTACCGTCACTGGGTTGACGTAGGAAAAATGCGGATGTCGCACACGATGAATCGCCATGGTGGCGGGCCGGTTAAAAACCGTGTGGCATCTGTAACCGTGGTAGCGCCTGAGTGTATTACGGCGGATGCATGGGCAACCGCCTTGATGGTTCTGGGGCCAGAGGCGGGGCAGATATTGGCCCGTGCAAATGGAATAGATGCGCTTTTCATCATCCGTGCCGATGACGGATTTATCCAAATCCCCGTAGGCAGGATATTTGGCTAAACCGAAAGTTTGTATACATCTAATTGATCTGGGTGCTTGTTTATCTAATTTTTAGGTATAACAAAAACCCATATACGCCAGAAGGTATTCATATCACCGAGATTGTTCCATCACAGCCATAATATCCTCCAACCGTTTTACCCTTTCCGAAAGTGTCGGTCTGCGCCGGTCATCCGGGTGGCCAAGGCGACTGCCCGACGGCAGGCTGTCGTCCCAAAATCCCGTCGCCTTTAGGTAATCTTCAACTGCGCCCGCGATGACACCATTGCGGGTTTCATCGGGGTTTGCTTCAAGATAACGATCAAGCGCGTCCATGCGCCGTGCGCCCAATCTGACGGAAATCGGTTTATCGCTCATTGTAACCTCCTGATTTTTACCGATTGTAACACGTAATTGAATTTGTAACACTTTTTACCTGTATTACGTATTACGTGATACTATATTTGAGTCGGAGGCAATGGGGTTAGGATCAATTTTTTTCCGGTGCTGTCCTTGTTCAATCCCCTCCGCAACGACCAATTAAGATACCCGGAAAATTTTTGTTTGCCGGGGGTATCGTTATGCTTATCGCGATGCTTTT
>CAZMMG010000332.1:0-2541 GCA_964567355.1 uncultured Neptunicoccus sp. | reverse complement strand
ATCTGGGAGCACCTGGCCCTGTCGCGCGCCTGTGTTGTGGCCGGCACGGGTGCTGTCGCAAAACAGGTTGAACGTATCCGCGCGGAAATTATTGATACTGAACGAAAGCGCGGTAAAATCCTTACCGAAGTAGGCAGCATGCGCGCCCGTCTTGCGCAATCGAAATCGCGGGGCAAATCGGTTTGGGAAGTCAAAGAGGTGGCCGGTGGATTGCTTGACATAGAGCTTCTGGCGCAAGCCATAGCCTTGATCGGACATATTAGCGAAAACGACCCGAAAGGACAGTTGTCCAGTGCTGGGCAATCCGGCCTGATTGCGGCTGATGATGCGTTGCATTTGATTGAAACCCATAGCTTTCTGAGTCAGATTCAACATATCAGCCGTCTGCTGGTATCTGGCAGTTTTGATGTAGATGCATTGGGTCATGCGGGGCTGCACCATATCCTGACTGCAACAGGCTATTCAGACCACAAGACGCTGAAAGCGGCTTTGGTGTCGAAAATAAAGCGTGCAGAAAAGATTATTTTGATGTATTTGTCAGACATATGATACAAGGGGTGCATCATGGCTGTATTCAAGGGTAACCTAGCGATAGATCCGCGCGGGATGATATATGAAGCATACCGCATCGAAGCGGTGACGCTGGCAGAATGCCGGATGATTTTTCTTGATTGGGCAATGAATACGCCAGAAGGGGATATGAAATCCTTTCTGCAAGAGTTGCTTGATGAATATGCCGCCAATCACCAGCCCGATCACCCGATGACGCAACTGGTCATGGACGGGCTTGCCAGTTCCAAAGGCTTGGGCGGACGCCGCGGCGGGCGCACCAAGCGTGTTTTTGAAAATTAACCAACGCTCCGGCTGTTTTATCCCTTACGCCAACGCCGCCAAGACCCGCGCCCAACTGCGCACGCCTTTGTGGAAGCTGCGGATGTCGTATTTTTCATTCGGCGAATGGATACTGTCGTCGTCTTGGCCAAAACCGATCAGCAGGCTTTCAATGCCGACGATGTCCTGAAAATGCCCCGCGATAGGGATAGATCCGCCGCAGCCGACAAAAACTGCTTCATTAGACCATTCAGCGGATAATGCGCCCCGCGCCGCTTCAAACGCGGGGTGATCTATCGCCATGTTGGAGGCGCTGTCGCCGCTGCCGTCATGATATGTGATCGAACAATCCTCGGGCAGGTAGCTTTCCATATGGGCCCGAAAAGTGGTTTGGATTTTATCTGGGTCCTGATTGCCGACAAGACGAAAGCTAACCTTGGCATGGGCTTGCGACGGCAAAACGGTTTTGAAACCTTCGCCGGTATAGCCGCCCCAAATGCCGTTGACTTCTGCGGTGGGGCGCGACCAGATCATTTCCAGAACGCTGCGGCCCTGTTCTCCCGCAGGTTTCGATAGCCCGACTTCTTTTAGGAACTTGTCGCCGTCAAAATCCAGAGATTTCCACTGTTTTGCAACGTTTTCGGGCAATTCCGCAACGCCGTCGTAAAAACCCGCCAGAGTTACCCGCCCCATATCGTCATGCAGGCCGCCTAAAGCCTTGGTCAGCACCCGAATGGGGTTGATCGACGGGCCGCCGTACATGCCCGAATGCAAATCCTTGTCGGGGCCAGTAATGGTCAGTTCTTCTTTAACCATGCCGCGCAGCATGGTGACAATCGACGGTGTATTGGGCTCAACCATACCGGTGTCGCAAATCAGGGCAACATCGGCGCACAGCTCGTCTTTGTTGGCCTTCATATAAGGGATCAGCGACGGCGAGCTGCTTTCTTCTTCACCCTCGAAAAAAATCGATATTTTAGTGGGTAATTCCCCGGTCACGGTTTTCCACGCGCGGCAAGCCTCGACAAATGTCATCAACTGCCCCTTATCGTCGGATGTGCCGCGTCCGCGCAGAACTTTTCCGTTGGGCGTATCTTCGACTTGGGGGTCAAACGGTGGGTTGTCCCATAATTCCAGCGGGTCAACCGGCTGCACATCGTAATGGCCGTAAAATAGCACATGGGTGCCATCCGTCTGTGCTCCATGTGCCATTACCATCGGATGCCCGGTTGTGGGGCGTTTGCTGGCGTCAAAGCCAATGGATTTCAAATCATCCACCAACCAGTCAGCGGCTTTGTCGCATGCGTCCGCAAAAGCCGGATCTGTCGAGATGCTTTCTATTCGCAACAGGTCTTTCAGGCGTGCAATGGCGGCATCTTGGTCGGCATCGATATGGGCAAGAACTTTGTTTAGGGACATGGGCGCGCACGGCTTTCTATTTTCTGGCCCGCTGCCGCCGCTTTAAAACGATCGCTTCGACAGGGCTGGGGTTCGGGTTCCAGAATTGGCTCACCAGCGTGTCACTGTCAATCGTCTCTATACTAACGGAGCTGATTTCAGGTGGTTTTTTTGCCTCATGTGCAAACACGGGTGTGGGAATGGTGTAAAACCATATGCATATCAAAACGCCAGATTTCATCCGTATTCATTTCTCATTTTAATTAAAGCCAAATATGACTATAATTTTAATGAAATAGACCGCCGCTAACA
>CAZMMG010000331.1:0-2568 GCA_964567355.1 uncultured Neptunicoccus sp. | reverse complement strand
TGAAGTATCTTTGTGGTGGTGTGTTAGTGTAGTTAAGGTTGTTTATCTGGTGCTTTTGTTTTTTTTGCTGTTTTATCTTATTGTTTGGTTTAGTGCAATTATGTTTGTAGTTGGTGTGCGGATGATAGTGTTTGTGTTTGTTTGTAAAGCAGAAGACGGCATGCTAGGTTCGCCTTAGTCTCGTGGGCGCGTAGATGTGTATAATGGACAGCAATTTGACGGGGCCTGGGTGGACGAGCTGGCGAAGTGGAAAAAGGGCCGTGCGGCGTGGGACATGTTGCAGTTTGCTTTGCGGTTGGGCGATGATCCGCGCCAAGTGGTGACGACGACGCCGAAGAATGTGGCGGTTTTGCGCGAGGTTCTGGATCGGGAAGGGACGGTTTCAACCTCGGCCCCGACCTCGGCCAATGCGGTCAATCTGGCGCAAAGTTTTTTGGACAAGGTAACGGCGGATTATGGCGGAACCCGGCTGGGTCGCCAAGAACTGGACGGCGAATTGTTGCAGGATGTGGACGGCGCATTATGGCACCTAGAGGATTTGGATGCGATACGGCTACGAAATGCACCTGAATTGACCCGTGTTGTGGTGGCGGTAGACCCGCCGACGACAAGCGGAGAAAATGCCGATGCCTGCGGGATTATTGTGGCCGGTGTGGTAATGCAGGGACCGCCGCAGGACTGGCGGGCCTATGTCTTGGCGGACTTGACGCTGCATGCGGTGACGCCGAACGCCTGGGCAAAGGCTGTGGTGGTGGCGGCGAAAGAGTTTGGTGCCGACCGCGTGGTGGCCGAGGTTAATCAAGGCGGCGAGATGGTCGAGACAGTTTTACGGCAACATTCAGGGCTGGTGCCCTATAAGGGCGTTCGGGCCTCGCGCGGGAAATCGGCAAGGGCCGAACCTGTGGCGGCTTTGTATGAGCAGGGCCGGGTGTTTCATCTGGACGGTTTACGAGATTTGGAAGATCAGATGTGCCGAATGAGTTTGGCAGGCTTTTGTGGCAAGGGCAGCCCTGACCGGGTGGATGCGCTGGTCTGGGCCTTGACCGATTTGATGGTGGATGCGGCGCATAATTATCAACGCCCGACAGTGCGGGCACTTTATTAAAATCATTTTAGGAGCGAGCTTTATGGTTCTGCAATTTTTGCGGGGGAAATCCCCTGTGGCCGAGACAAAGACGTCGGGGGCTGCACCCGTTATAGCATTTCACGGGGTCGGGCGACCAGCGTGGTCGGCGCGTGATGTGGTGTCGTTGACGCGCACCGGTTTTAGCCAAAATCCAGTGGGGTTTCGCTGTGTGAAGATGATCGCGGAGGCGGCGGCAGCGGTGCCTGCTTTGTTGTCAGATAAAGATCGGCGTTATATGGAGCATCCTTTGTTAAGCCTGTTGGCGCGTCCCAATGCGGCGCAGGGACTGGCGGATTTACTGGAAAGTTTTTACGGGCAATTGCTGTTGTCGGGAGACGGGTATTTCGAGGCCGCAGGCACTTCGGCGGATGGCGGGCCTGCTGAATTGTATGTGTTGCGATCGGATCGGATGCGGGTAATCCCGGGCGCGGATGGTTGGCCGATGGCTTATGAATATAGTGTCGGGGCAAAGAAGCACCGGTTTGATATGGCGGGCGATTTGGCCCCGATTGTGCATGTGAAAGCATTTCATCCGCAAGATGACCATTACGGGTTGTCGCCAATGCAGGCGGCGGCTGGTGCGCTGGATGTGCATAACGCGGCCAATCGCTGGTCGAAAGCGTTGCTGGACAATGCGGCACGGCCCTCGGGGGCGATTGTTTACAAAGGCTTGGATGGGCAAAGCGCACTGGCTACGGATCAGTATAACCGGTTGGTGGACGAGTTGGAAAACAACCATCAAGGGGCGCGTAATGCGGGCAGGCCGATGTTGCTGGAGGGTGGCTTGGATTGGAAGCCGATGGGGTTTTCGCCATCCGATATGGAATTTCAAAAGACCAAGGAAAGTGCGGCGCGCGAGGTGGCTTTGGCGTTCGGGGTGCCGCCGATGTTGCTGGGGCTGCCGGGCGATAATACTTATGCGAATTATCAGGAAGCCAACCGGGCGTTCTACCGGCTGACGGTTTTGCCGTTGGTGGGTAAGGTGATGGGTGCACTCTCAAGCTGGTTATCGGGGCGGTATAGTTCTGATTTGCGGTTATCGGCGGATTTGGACGGGGTGCCTGCCTTGGCACATGAGCGCGAAGTGCACTGGAAGCGGATTGCGGCGGCGGATTTCCTGACCGATACGGAAAAGCGCGTGATGCTGGGTCTGCCTGCAGTGGCGGATGAGTAAGCGGGTCGCGGGGTCGCGGTTTTTATATGAACCCTTTGACGTGGCGGCGGCGCGTTTGGAGACCCATGAAAAAGTGACCGAAGAACGCTGGGCCGGGTTGGAGCGGCGTTTGGGGCAAATCGAGGCGACCTTGGATCGATTGGAGCGCAGGCTGTGGCTGGCGGTTTACGGTGTGGTGGCATTTGTGTTGCTGCGCGGGGTTCTAAGCGGTCGCTTATACACATCTCCGAGCCCACGAGACTAAGGCGAATCGCGTATGCCGTCTTCT
>CAZMMG010000330.1:0-2570 GCA_964567355.1 uncultured Neptunicoccus sp. | reverse complement strand
CCGGGGGGAGGGAACACAGTGTGACGGTGGGGGCGGGCTGCTGGACTCCGCCGGGCGGGCCTTTTTTGCACAGCTGGGTGGATGGGCTTGTCAATGTAACACCTGATCAGGCCGCCGATCATCCGAACTGGTCGATGGGCAGGCGGATTTCTATCGATAGTGCGTCAATGTTTAACAAAGCGATGGAAATCATTGAAACTAAAGAATTATTCAACGTAACGGGCAACCAGATAGAGGTTGTTGTGCATCCGCAATCGATCATTCACAGCATGGTCGGGTTTAACGACGGCTCGATTTTGGCCCATATGGGGGCGGCGGATATGCGCTTTGCCATCGGTTACGCCTTGTATTACCCCGAGCGGGTCAATGCCGGTGTTGCGCGGCTGGATTTCAGCCAATTATCGCAGCTTGATTTTATGCCGGTTGATGCAAAACGGTTTCCCGCAATCGACACCGCCTATGAGGTTATCCGCAAAGGCGGGTTGGCGGGGGCGGTGTTCAATGCCGCCAAAGAACAATGCCTTGATCTGTTTCTGGATCAAAAAATCGGGTTTCTGGATATGGCGGATTTGGTTAACAAAACCCTTCAGTCGATAGACAGTTTCGGAAATTGTGAGGCAAAAACAATGGACAAAATTTCAAAAGCTGATAAATGGTCACGGGTGTGTGTAAAAAATTTAGCTGGAGTAAATAGTATCTGATGTTCGACATGTTAATTCAAATCCCCTATATTGGTGGTCTTCTAGCGACGGTTATACCCTTCGTTATTGCGCTTTGTACCGTTGTTTTCATCCATGAATTTGGCCATTATATCGTCGGCAGATGGTGCGGCATCCAAGCCGAAGCATTTTCACTGGGCTTTGGCCCGGTTTTGGTTTCCCGGACTGATAAACGGGGCACTAAATGGCAACTTTCCGCTATTCCACTGGGTGGATATGTGCGGTTTTTGGGCGATGCGGATGCGGCAAGCCGTCCCGCTGAAGATGGCATAAGCGAAGATTTAAGACATAAAACCCTGAACGGTGCGAAGCTATATAAGCGTGCGTTGACGGTTCTTGCAGGTCCGGCTGCCAATTTTATTCTATCGATTGTGTTATATGGTGCTATTGCCTATTCAACTGGCGTGCTTTCATCCGACGCAGTGGTCGGCAAGTTGGCCCCGATGCCTTCAAGCATGTCTCAATTGCATGAAGGGGATAAAATTCTTGCCATAAACAATCATAAAGTTGAAAAGTTTTCTGACATTATAAATCTGTCCGGCACATTGGATGGTGCCAGCGATATAATGTATATGGTTGAACGCGATGGCCAAAAGATGGATGTGCCCGGCCCGTTTCTTTCGCCTGCTTTGGTTGGTTGGGTGATGCCAATTTCGCCCGCCAGTAAAGCCGGGCTGAAAGAAGGCGATGTCCTTTTGGCCGCAAACGGTACTGAATTGAAAAGCTTCTCGCAGCTGGTTAAAACCATTCAGGCGGCGGATAAAAGCACGATTGATTTGAAAATCTGGCGGGATGGCACAGAAATGCATCTGGCCATTACACCTGAATACAGGGACGTTCCGATAAATCAGTCTGATTTTGAAAAACGTATGATGATCGGTGTCTCCAACGGATTTGCCTTTGTGCCTCCAACGGTTGATATTTCGGTTTTGAAAGCTGCGGATTTCGGGATGAAAAGCACCTATTTTGTTTTTACCAGCTCGATAAACGGCATCTACCAGATTGCAACCGGACGTGTGGAAGCTAAAAATCTGCAAGGGCCTGTTGGAATTGCCCGCATATTCGGCGAAACCGCATCCGTCGGTTTCATGGCTTTCATCGAGTCTATCGCCTATATTTCAACGGCTATCGGATTTCTAAACCTGCTGCCGATACCGGTTCTGGATGGCGGGCATTTGGTGATGTATGTGTTTGAGGCGGTGTTTCGGCGCCCGCCCGGTGCAAAAGCAATTCAGGTTGCTATGACCATGGGGCTGATGTTGCTTTTATCCTTGATGGTATTTTCCACATTCAACGATATATCAAGGTTCTTTTGATCCTTGATAAAATGGGATGGTGCTACTGAAAGTCCCGTGTTATACACGCCCCCATCGTGGGGAATATGAACAAGAGCCAATCTGATGAATTTTAAAACTGCTAAACAAATTCTGCTAACTATTTTGAAATCATCGGCTCTTGCGGCTGCTGTCGGGGGTGCGTTCTTACAGACGTCCCCTGATCTGTTTGCGGCAAATGCGCAAGCCAGTGCCGTTTTCAGCCGGGTTGATGTGTCGGGCAATGAACGCATTGCCTCGGATACGATTCGTTCTATTTCAGGGGTTTTACCCGGAAAACAGGTATCCCCGAGTCAGGTGAACGCCGCTATTCAAAATCTGTACGATTCAGGCCTGTTCGAGACCGTCGACGTACATCCCGAACGGGGACGCCTTGTGATTGCTGTGGTTGAATACCCAACCATCCATCTGATACGGATCGAAGGTAATAAAAAGCTCAAAAAACCATCCCTTTCAAGCCATATCGCATCCAAATCGCCCCGCGCTTTTTCCCCCCGCTTGGCCTAATGCGTTGCCC
>CAZMMG010000329.1:0-2570 GCA_964567355.1 uncultured Neptunicoccus sp. | reverse complement strand
GAGCGCAGGATATCGCAGATAAAAGTGAATGGTGCGCGGCTTTACCGTGCAAGAATTATTGGTTTGTCGCAGGTAGATGCAAACATAACCTGCTCGCGTTTGCGGGCACGCTCATTGGTTTGCATGGCTGTTCCACCGGGCAGTTAGAGTCTTAAAACCCGATTTCCACATCCGGCAAATTTAGCGCATTTACCAGATCACGGACTTCTTGGCGGGCAGACAGATTGGACATGCTTAACGGCTCATCCGTAATTTCGGGTAAATCCAGCAGAGTCAGCCCGTTCGGAAACAGTTCCTTGAAAACAACCCGATCTGAAAACCCCGGGATCAGCGTAAAGCCGATCCTTCGCGCCAGATCATTAAGTGCATCGCCGACACGGCGTTTATTCTTCATTGCCAGCGCGTGCATGCGGTTGCGGGTAACAAACCAGTTCATCGGGCGCGAGCCGGTTTCAGCGCGGGCTTTACGGGCCTTCCAGACCATTTCGGAATAGATCGAGGGGCCGATCACTTTGTTGGTTGCGCCATCCATGCGGGCCAGAAGATCAAAGTCAACAAAGCTGTCATTCATCGGTGTCACCAAAGTATCGGCCATTGCATGGGCCAGCTCGCTGAGCTGGGTGTAATTGCCGGGACAATCCGCGACGATAAAATCATTGGTTTGGTCAAGCTGTGCAATACCGTCCTGAAACGCGCGCAAAGTGGCCTCGAACCCGGGTTTCATGCCCAGCTCAGCGGGTTTTTTCAAAACGGCGGTTTCGGGAAATGGCAGCCGCGTACCGGTACGCTCTATATAAAGGATGCGGTTCTGGATGTAGCGGATCAGGGTCTTTTGGCGTAAATCAAGATCCAGTGCCCCCACGGTTTTGCCCGAACGCAGAAGCGCGGTTAATACGTGCATTGCTGTAGTGGACTTACCCGATCCGCCTTTTTCGTTACCGAAAACAATTATATGTGCCATTCAAAACCTCATTGCCCTAATAAAGGCATTAACGCGACTATGCGTTATTGGTTGCGCGATTACAATATTGTTTGTGATTTGGGAAGGGTAGATGACAAGAGAAAGTTTTGTGCAAGAATGAAAAAAAGCCGCACATTCCAGAGCGGCTTTTTACTTGCAAAAAGGCAGGTGTTCTTAAAAACCCAAACCTTCGTATTTCTTTTTGAACTTGGAGACGCGTCCGCCGGCATCCATCAATTTTTGGTTGCCGCCTGTCCATGCTGGGTGCACGGTAGGGTCGATGTCTAAGACCAATGTGTCGCCTTCGGCACCATATGTGGAGCGTGTTTCGTAAGTTGAACCATCCGTCATTTTGACAGTGATCATGTGGTAATCAGGGTGCAGTTCTTTTTTCATCTTTGGCTCCAGTTTGCAGGTGAACCACATCGTATCATTTGATCCACGAGTGGCGCAATCATGCGGAATTCTAAGTCGCGCGTATAGACCAGATAATCCACCCTTACAAGAGTGAAATATGGGTATGAATTATTGTTGGGATGTTAGCCACCCCTAGTGTGCCCGTCTTTCACGCATTTTGCGCAAAGTGGTTATGTCCATCCCTTCTAATTTACTTGTATAGGCATTTCGCGAATCAGTTTTGGGTCTGATTTGCGCGCCGACGAATGCCACTTTCTTTTCGGTCATCCAATTGGCATATCGTTTATATGCTTTTGCCGAAGTAGCCGAGTGCAGGGCGGATAAGTAGCTTATAGGCAGAATGAGTAGAAAAAATGAAGCGGTATATTTAGTGATAATACTACTGTCATTTATAATCATGCTGGGTGTCAATGTGATGTGAAATATCATAGATGCGCCTAGCATTATGTCTATGTAATACATTGCCAAAATAACGTAGCCCACAGTTAAGGTGAGCAGCGAAGACCAAAAATACAAGCCAAGACCTCTAATCGGGTCAAAGAAAGATTTCCCATCCAATGAAGCGGCCAAGCTGGTTAACGGGATGGTAAAGAGAATTTGCAGGATCAGGGATGTAACAAAAACAATGGATAATAGCGTGCCGTATACAAGTTGCGTGGGAATAAAATTCCCACCCATTTTTGTCAGACTCAAACGGTTGTGCATAAGGTCAGTAAGGCTTTCGCTAAAGAATGCGGAAATTTGAAATTCGGGATCAATGTAGGTGATAATCGGAAACCAGATGAAAAATGACAATGCCAAAGCAAAAGAGCCAAGGCCCCAGAAAAATAATGTCATTTTAAAGGTTACCGGGACTAGACGCTCTGTATTCATATGTTGGCTAGCACCTAATTCCAACAGGCCCGAGCGCAAGGTAGACAAATAAAACAAGCATAAAATCGGAACTGTTGCGGTCAGAACCAGTATTGCTATTGAAATAGTATCATTATTCAGCAACCAGTAAATGCTGGAAATGAAAGCAAAGTATACGGTGACTTCTGCCACAAGTAGGGGGATGAGTTTTAACGTCAGAGCGTTTTTTTTATATAAGAAATCCAGCATCTTGCAGTTCTAGTTCTTTCTCTTATATCCATCTCCTAGCCCACGAGACTAAGGCGAAACTCGTATGCCGTCTTCTGCTTGAAAAAAAAAA
>CAZMMG010000328.1:0-2572 GCA_964567355.1 uncultured Neptunicoccus sp. | reverse complement strand
GTATACACCCGATCGCTGTCTGCGCCGCTGTCCGCGATAGGGGCAAGCCATTTGCTGTGGCGTGGAAAAATATTTCTCATTGGTCATTTCCTTGATCAGGGCGGCTGCAAGCGCAACCGTTTGGGCGTTGTCTTGGGCGCGGCTGCCGCTTGGCAATTGAATGTTGTTTTCAAAACCGATGCGCAGCGAGCCGCCTTTTTGTAGGGCTTCGCGGGCGCAGGCCAGTTCATGTTGGCCAAAGGCGCAAATCATCCAGTCTAGGTGCTTATCTTTTGTGGCGTCCAGAAACGGGTGCAAATCACTGGGCTGTGCCAGAACCATGGGTTGATATTTGCCTAACACAAAAATGACCGAATTCATCGCGGCCGGGATCCAGCCTTTGTCCATCCAGTTGCGCATTCGTGCAACGTCACCGAGGTCATAAAGGATGTGTTGCACCTGAGTGCCGGCCTCATGACAAAACCCATAAACACTTGGCGCAAGGGTCGGCTTGCGGGCGATTTCACGAATGGAAATGCTGGCCGCATCGGGACGCAGCGATTTCAGGCAGTGAAGTTGGGTTTCAACATTGAAAATACCCGCAGCTTCTGTTGTGATCTGGATCGGCATGTCGGGCACGGTTTCATGTACCGCATCAAGGGCCTCTTGGTAAATCACAGGGTCAAGACTATGTGCACCATCTTTTTCGCGGACATGCATATGAAGGACATCGGCCCCTGCGTGAAAACAGGCATGGGCGCATTGCGCTATTTGCGGAATTGTCAGAGGCACCGCAGGGTGGTGGGATTGTTGTTTTCTTGCCCCGTTGGGGGCGACCATCAGCTTAGGTTTCAACATGGCTTATCCAAGTCCGATTCGTCTTTCAATTAAGTCTTAGGGAAGAGCATTGTGAATAACAAACGTTATTATTAGACAATATAAAAACGCAATGATATGTCTGAAATGAGTCGTAAATTATGGCTCGGTAATTTACCTATAAAGGGACAAAAATATGCCACGCAAACAAGAACCGTCATTCCGTCAATCCGTAGATATGATGTTTGAAAAGGCGGTAAGCCTGATGGATCTGTCGCCTGGACTTCAGGAAAAAATCCGGATTTGCAATTCAACATATACCGTGCGTTTCGGTGTGAAACTGCGTGGCGATATTCATACATTTACGGGCTATCGCGCAGTGCACTCCGAACATAAAGAGCCGGTCAAAGGTGGTATTCGTTATGCATTGTCGGTCAATCAGGACGAGGTAGAAGCCCTCGCCGCCTTGATGAGCTATAAATGTGCCCTGGTGGAAACCCCGTTTGGCGGCTCCAAAGGCGGGTTGAACATTGATCCCAGCCTATGGGATGCGGACGAGATGGAACGCATTACGCGGCGTTTTGCCTATGAGCTGATCAAGCGCGATCTGATCCATCCTTCGCAAAACGTACCGGCCCCCGATATGGGTACGGGCGAGCGTGAAATGGCATGGATTGCCGACCAGTTTCGCCGCATGAACACGACTGAACTCAACGCTGATGCTTGTGTCACGGGCAAGCCGTTGAATAAGGGCGGGATTGCAGGGCGCGTCGAGGCAACAGGGCGCGGGGTTGAATATGCTTTGCAGGAATTTTTTCGCCACCCCGAAGATGTCAAGGCGGCCAATTTAACAGGCACGCTTGACGGCAAAAACGTGGTCATTCAGGGCTTGGGAAATGTGGGCTATCATGCCGCAAAATTCCTGTCCGAAGAAGACGGCTGTCTAATTACAGCAGTGGTTGAACGTGATGGGGCTATTGTTGATGACAAAGGTGTCAACATCGAAGAGCTGTCGCAGTACATCCGAACACATGGCGGTGTGAAAGGTTATTACGAGGGGGATTACCATGAAAACGGTGCTGCGGTTTTGGAAAAAGACTGCGACATCCTGATCCCTGCTGCATTGGAAGGGGTGATTAACCTGTCCAACGCGGAACGCATTTCTGCCAAGCTGATCATTGAAGCCGCCAACGGGCCAATTACGGCGGGGGCGGATGACATCTTGCGTGAGGCCGGTATTGTGATCATCCCCGATATGTATGCCAATGCCGGCGGTGTGACCGTGTCCTATTTCGAATGGGTGAAAAACCTTAGCCACATCCGTTTGGGTCGGATCCAGCGGCGTAAGGAAGAGGCTAACAATATCCTGTTGATCAAAGAGCTGGAACGGCTTGTGGGTAAACCTGTATCCGACGATTTCAAAACCAAGTTCTTCCAAGGTGCGGGCGAACTGGAGTTGGTGCGCTCGGGGTTGGAAGATACCATGCGCGGAACTTATCAGGCGATGCGCGATGTCTGGCATTCGCGCGATGATGTGGATAGCTTGCGCACGGCGGCCTATTTGGTGTCTTTGGGGCGTATTGCGGCTAGTTATAAAGATCTGGGCTTGTAAAATATAAATTCCTTACGGCGTCGCTTGCTTTTTTGGGTGACGCCGTAAGCTATGACAACACGAAAAACCTTCTCTAAATCTTGATGTCCTAGATAGGACATATAGTTAACTATTTGAAATAGTTTATTTATTCACTTTAAGTGGCAATTTTTCACGACCCTAAAA
>CAZMMG010000327.1:0-2633 GCA_964567355.1 uncultured Neptunicoccus sp. | reverse complement strand
GCATTTATCTTTGTCGGTGGTGAAGATATCAGAATTAGCACGGCAGATGGTAGCGGCTTAATTGCCAGCGATTTTTCCGCCAGTGATTTTATTTTTTAAGCCAGTTGATGAACTTGGCAGCTTCCGCTGAAGGGCTGCTTAAGGCAGCCTTATCCTCGCCCGGGAAAAAACGGGCGCGGGTGGCGGTGGCCATGGGGGCGGGTGTGTAGCTTAAAACCCGTGGCCCGATATTGGCAGTTTCTGCCGCCCAGCTGTCAAACAGGGCCTTTTGTGCTGCTTTGGTTGCGCCGTAAGTGCCGAAAAACTTTTCTCCTGCTTGTCTGTCATCAAGGTGAATAGCGGTGCCGCTTTTGGATTTCAACAACGGCTCGATCATATGGATCAGGCGCTGGCTGGCGCGAATATTGACGGCGATGGATTTATCCAAATCACCCTCGGAAATATGCGCTGCAGGCGACAGGGGGGTGGTGTGGATTGCACTGTGAACCCATAGGTTCAAGCCGCCCCAGCGTTCAAAAACGGACAGGCACAAGCGTTGCAGGCCTGCGTCATCGGTGATGTCTAGGGGAACCAGAGTGGTGTGGCCATTTACGGCCTGAACCGCGTCATCCAACTCTTCCAATGCACCACTTGTGCGTCCCACGGCGATTATCTCGGCACCCTCTGCGGCCAATGCAATTGCGGCGGCATAGCCAAAGCCGCGTGTGGCCCCGGTGATCAGGGCTGTTTGTCCGTCGAATGCCCCCATGGTTACGCCGGTTCTTTCAATTTGAAACCCTGTTTGATCTGGTCAACGGGTCTTACCGGATATTCACCAGAAAAACAGGCGTCGCAAAATTCAGGGCAGGCATTATTGCGGCCTGCATCAACGCCGCATGCACGGTATAGGCCGTTCAAGGAAACAAACCGCAGGCTGGCAACGCCGAGATGTGTGCACATCTGGTCTTCGGTCATCGAAGAGGCCAGCAGCTTTTCACGTTCTGGCGTGTCAACGCCGTAAAAGCAGGGCCATGCGGTGGGCGGTGAGGCAATGCGGAAATGTATCTCGGCAGCCCCCGCATCAAGCATCATTTCCTTGATCTTGCGGCTTGTAGTGCCGCGCACCACACTGTCGTCGACCAATATGATCCGCTTGCCCTTGATCAGGTCGCGGTTGACATTGAGCTTCAAAAGCACACCCATGTTGCGGATCTGCTCGGTTGGTTCAATGAATGTACGCCCCATATAGGAATTGCGGATGATCCCCATGGCGTAGGGGATGCCGCTTTCTTGCGAATAGCCGATGGCGGCAGGGGTGCCGCTATCTGGGACGGGACAGACCATATCGGCCTCGACCGGGGCCTCTTTGGCCAGTTCCACACCGATCCGGCGCCGGGTTTCATAAATCGATTGCCCACCCAATATACTGTCGGGGCGCGAAAAATAGACATGCTCGAAAATGCAGGGCCGCGGTTTTTTAGGTGCAAGCGGAAATGAGCTTTCGACGCCGTCCTTGGTGATAACCACCATTTCGCCGGGTTCTATTTCACGCAAGAATGTGGCCCCGACAATATCGAGCGCACAGGTTTCTGAACTGAGCACCCAACAGCCTTCACCAATTTGACCTAACACCAAAGGGCGCACGCCCAAAGCGTCGCGAATACCGATCAGCTTTGATCTAGTCATTGCTACGATGGAAAACGCGCCTTCGACGCGGCGTGCGGCATCTTTTAGCCGTTCGGGAATGTTGGGCTGCATGGAGCGCGCCATCAGGTGAATGATACATTCGCTGTCCGATGACGACTGAAAGATCGAGCCTCGGCTGATCAACTCGCGGCGCAACTCATCCGCATTTGTCAGATTGCCGTTATGGGCTATTGCAGCCCCGCCCATGGCGAACTCGCCGAAGAAAGGTTGCACATCGCGGATGTTGGTCTGGCCTTTGTTGCCGGCAGTGGAATAGCGTACATGACCGATGGAAATGCTTCCCGGAAGGGTTTTCATCAGCGATTGTTTGGTGAAATTGTCACGCACATAGCCAAAGCGGCGCACATTGTTGAAGCCTACATCTTTGTCATACGAAACAATACCGCCGGCTTCTTGTCCCCGGTGCTGTAATGCGTGCAGGCCAAGGGCGACAAAATTGGCGGCTTCAGGGACGCCGATGACCCCGTAAATACCACATTCTTCTTTCAGTTTGTCATCGTCAAACGGGTGCGCAAGAAAGGGCTTGGTTTGGCTTAGCATAGGTGCTCCGACTCGGTAGCTTGCAAATTAAGCTCTCTATACGGTGCAAGGTGAGAGTTGTCATTACCTCATGCACCTCTATGTTTCGCTTAATTGGTTGTCGTACCCGTGCCCGTGGCTTCACAGTTTTGCGTCAATGCCTCATAGCGGGTAACGATCCATTCCGGGGCCTGTGTCGGCATCATGGTTTGCATTTTTTCCTTGCTGCCCGTCAAAATAGCTTTGGTTTGAGAGGTTTCAACCATGGGTTCCTGCGTGCCGATATAATCGTAAACCACAAGTCCCACCAGAACCAGAACAAGGCCGCGCAACAGGCCAAAGACAAAACCAAGTCCTTGATCCAAGCCGCCAATGACGGATTTTTGCACCAGACCGGAAAAAATCGGGGTAAAGATAGAGGTCAGTAT
>CAZMMG010000326.1:0-2635 GCA_964567355.1 uncultured Neptunicoccus sp. | reverse complement strand
ACCGAAGCCCCATCAAAGGTCTCGATAGTGGTCGAGCGTACAGACACTTTTTGTATGGTTCCAGAATAGGCCCCGATTTCCACCCAGTCACCAATTTTCACCGGGCGCTCAATCAGTAAAATAATACCAGATACGAAGTTTGACACAATCGCTTGCAAACCAAAACCGATGCCAACCGACAAAGCGCCCGCAACGATGGCCAGACTGGATAAATCCAGTCCCGTGGTGGTAATGGCAACCAAAGCCGCTAAAAAAATACCGACATAACCAAAGCCGGTGACAAGCGCATTTTGCGCCCCGCTTTCAATGCGCGTATTGGGAAACACCATTGTGCGCAGGGTCGATTGTAGCACCCGCGTAATGGTATAACCGATAAAGAAAATCAGGATAAACACCAGAAAATCCGAGATTGAAATACGCGTCCCCCCGACAGGAACACCTTCCTTTAATGCAAACCAAAGGCTGGTCAAATCACTGACACGCGCCCCCCAGATTAACGTAAAAACAGGGAGTGACACGCAAATCAGAATAAATGCCAAAGCCACTTTGCGCAGGTCGCCTTTTGGGAGTTCTGTGTTCTCGGACAGATTATTTGTTGCAACGGGGCTGATAAAACGTACCAGCAGAATATAGACAATGACGATTGTCGCGGACAAAGCCAGTGTCAGTACCATCGAAAATACCAGTGTGGCCCCTGCATTGGCATAGCCTATTGCCGACAAAAGCGGCCCGCCAACCCCCGATATATAACACGCCCACATCAACACCGAAGCAACCCGCCCACCGATGCTTGTTTGTCCTTCTTCCAAGTTTAATATCTTTTGATATTTACTGATCGTTTGGCCAATTTGGAACAAGCCCATACCCAGCAAAATGACCAATGGGAATCGTAAAACTTGCAGAATATCAATTGGCCAATTGGCCCCTTTGGCCAATCCGTTCAGTAAAAAATACAGGCCGACGACAATCCCGATGGCCCGAATGATACCTTGGCTTTTCACCACCAGAACGCTGTCAAGTATCGCTGCATGTTTGCTGTAAATTCGGGCTTGCGGGACATTTCGCGCCAACCAGTTTGCACCGAAAACCGACAGGCCTACCCATGGAACTGACGCAATCATCAAATCTCCGCGCACTGAAAATAGATCAAGGGTAATCACGGCGCCAAGAAGCAAGAACAAGCCCGCACAAGGAATAATAAATACCGCGGCAGAGGTTGAAAGACGCGCAATATTACCAAGTCCATTCAAGCCATCATCCGCCGCAGTTTCCAAACGGTTGCCCAACCAGCGTGAAATTGGAAACATCAAGGCAAGGCCGGCAATAACCAGAAAAATCAAGCTAACCCAGTTCTGCTTTCTCTGTTGCAAATTTGCTTTACTGGACCACTGCTTAACCGCGTCAGTGCTTATTTCTTGCAGGTATTTTCTGATCGCGCTCAGGGTTTGGGGCCATAACACAGGATTGATTGGCGGGCTATCCAATTGCAAAAGTGTTGTCGCCTTGCGGTTACGAATGGTTTTATCGATTTCGCCTATTAACCCGTCGGCACGGCGATACGCCTCTTGTGCCGCTATCAGGGGGGCGCGCGCTTTGGCCAGTTGTCCGGCCAATTCAGTGCGTCTTGCACTCACTTCAGGGGATTCCAATGTGCCGTTTTCGGGTGTCGTGCCAAGGGCCTTTATTTGCTCTTCCACAGTTGCAACACGCTGGCTGCGCGCGGCCTGGGCACTTTGGGCACTGGCCCTAAAATCCGCCAAATCCGAGCGTAGAATTTCCAGCGAAGCTGTTGAGGCCTGATCGTTAGAAACAACATCTTCTGCCCGTGTGGCAAGGTCACGAAACTTTGCAATGTCGAAATTGGGGGCTGGGGTTTGCGCGAAAGCCCCGAGGCTTAGAAAAAACATCAGCCCGACTGTAATAAATACACGCTTGAGCGTCTGTATCATCGGTAAAGACCTATTCAAAAACAGACGGCAGATCCGCCCCCGGCCCGTCCAGCCACCCAGGAACAGGCAGGTTCATCGCTTTCAGGAATTTCGGATTGAAAATTTTCGATTGGTAACGATTACCGAAATCGGCCAAAATGGTCACAATAGTGTGACCCGGCCCCATATCCTTGGCCATGCGAATGGCGCCCGCAATATTGATACCGGTCGAGCCGCCCATGCACAGCCCCTCGTCTTGCAACAGATTGAAAATCACCGGCAGGGCTTCGCTGTCGGGGATGTTATAGGGCATATCAATACCCAAACCTTCCAAATTGGCGGTAATGCGCCCCTGCCCTATACCTTCGGTGATGCTGTCTCCCGATGATTTCAGCTCGCCGTTGGCATAGTAATTATATAAGGCAGCGCCATCGGGGTCGGCTAACCCGATTTTGATATCTTTCGATTTTTGCCGCAACCCCATGGCCACACCGGCCAATGTGCCACCGGTACCAACCGAACAAATAAAGCCATCGACCTTACCATCTAATTCGGCATAAATCTCAGGCGCGGTACCTGTGATGTGCACATTACGGTTTGCAACATTATCGAACTGGTTTGCCCAAATTGCACCATTAGGTTCTGTTTGTGCAAGTTTTTCAGCCAAACGGGCCGAATATTTTATATAATTATTGTTATCCTTATAG
>CAZMMG010000325.1:0-2639 GCA_964567355.1 uncultured Neptunicoccus sp. | reverse complement strand
TCCACATGGTGGACAATATTAGCATTCATTCCAGTTATAAATATTGCATCTATATTGTGCTTAATATTCTTACCAAGCAAACTTAATGGCACCACTGATTCTGACAACGATGACACTAAAGGCACTTCAGAACTTCGTGCCACGGATAAGCGAAATTCAGCGTAGGCCGAATTTGGTCTTTCATAATGTGCTCCATTTGTTAATTTGGCAGAAGTTGAGCTTGGAAACTCACTTAGAATTTCAGCATACTGAAAACAGAGAAAAATATGAAAATCCTGCCAAATGTTTTTTCTTTTTTAAAAAGCCGCAACAGAATTGTTGTCGGGCCAGTTGCAATGATGGCCGGCACAGCGGTATTTATTCTGGCCGTTGACAACAGGACATTCTGGACAAAAGGCCTTGAGGTCTTTCCGGGGCATGTCGGGCAATTAGCCGTTTTGGGTCTTGCCCTGTTCTTTTTGATGTTGGCTATCTTTTCCTTATTCGCCAGCCGCATAACCCTGCAACCGTTTTTAGCGCTGGTTCTGATTTTATCCTCGGTGACATCGTATTGTATGGATCATTTAGGCATTTTTATTGATCGCGATGTAATCCAGAACCTCAATCTTAATAGTATTGGAAATTCCGCGGAAATCGTGACACTTGATTTTATTCTATGGATTGCGTTTTCGGGCATCCTGCCGGCCCTTGTAATATTTTGGCTCAGGCTGTGTCCCACAAGACTTTGGAAAGCTTTATGTGAAAACATTGGCATGTTCAGCATTTGTCTGGTTTTGACTGCCAGTTTGCTTTTCACAAACTTGAAAACCTATACAACGGTGTTTCAGGATCAAAAAAATTTCATGGCAAGCCAACAGCCCGGAGCCGCCATAATAGGCGGCATTCGATTCCTCAAAATGATGTTGAATAAAACACCGTCTTAATCGTGTTGGGCTTTAGAAAACGCTGGTTTTCTAGCTAATATCCAAAACCCGATGTTCCTTGAAGCTTCTCCAAGCATTATCGGTCAAGCAGTAAATCGGGATGCGGCCATCTTTTGCCAAGCTTTCATCCGGTTTTATATCATTTGTAGGTTTAAACATGCCGTTGATAACACGATGGGTACCATTACTTTTTAAAATGGTCACAGTTACTGCACTGGTTCCCTTTTCTTTTACGGTCTCGTGTACTTTCGATATTTCCATAGTGGTCATAACAATTGCCTTCTCAAATTATGTCGATAAACAGCTTAGCCCAGATCGGGGGGTTTTCCAGCAAATAGTTTGGGGTCGGCCCTTTTCAGTTCGGAAAGCTGCGCGTAAGATGGACACATGACAAATTATCTTTATCAGGGCGATCTGCCCGACGACCTAGACCTTGGCCCGATTGTTGCGATTGACAGCGAAACCATGGGGTTGATACCCCGACGCGACCGATTGTGCGTGATCCAGCTTTCCTCGGGGGATGGCAATGCACATCTGGTGCAGCTTTCCCAAGACCAAACCGAAGCACCCAATTTATGTAAAATGCTGGCCAACCCCGATCAGCTAAAATTATTTCATTTTGGCCGTTTTGATATTGCAGTGATGGAAAACCGGTTTGGCACGCGAACCGCACCGGTTTATTGCACCAAAATCGCTTCCAAACTTGTACGCACCTATACCGACCGGCACGGGCTGAAGAACCTGTTGCAGGAATTGCTGGGCATCGATATTTCCAAACAACAGCAATGCTCTGACTGGGGGGCGGTAACGTTGACAAAAGAACAGGTTTCCTATGCCGCATCCGATGTTTTATACCTGCATAAGCTGAAGCAAAAACTGGATTTGCGTCTGGCCCGTGAAGGCCGCACAGAACTGGCCAAGGCCTGTTTCGAATTTTTACCTTACCGCGCCAAGCTGGATTTACTGGGCTGGCCCGATACGGATATTTTCACCCACTGACTTTTGTAAACCACAGCGGCAACTCTTGACGCATCGAGGGCGGAGGCCCATGTAACAACGATGACAACGGTTTTAAAAGATACCCACTCGCACTTTGTGCGTTTCATCAAAATCGGTTTTCCGGCTTTGGCCGCCATGCTTGTAATCGGGGTCTTTGTTTTTAACAAAACAAACCCGGTGCGTGACGGGGCGATTATTCCAGGGCCGGAACTTGCAAAACTGGCTATTGGTCAAAAAATTACCAATCCTCATTACTCTGGCGTAACCAGAGCCGGGGATGCTTTTTCTATTTCGGCAAAATCTGCCTTGCCAAACGCACCATCGCTGGACCGGGTCGATCTGGTGGCACCCGACACAACAATAGGATTCGTCGATGGTCTCGAAGTACGCACAACCTCAAAAAGCGGGCGGCTTAATATAAATACCCAAGAAGCCATCCTGACTGGCGCAGTGTTTTTGCAAACCTCGGATAATTATCAGGCTCGTTCGGAAGAAATTATCATAAATTTTCACACCGGAAACGCCAATAGCCCTGGCCCGGTCAAGGCAACCGGCCCCATGGGGAAAATCACGGCAGGTAATATGGATCTGACGCAAAATCAGGATCAGGCAAGCCCAAAATCCAAAGCAAGTCTTCACTTTGGCAATGGCGTGAAATTAGTATACTATCCCACAAACATGAAAAATTAGGATGATACCTTACTCTTATACACATCT
>CAZMMG010000324.1:0-2649 GCA_964567355.1 uncultured Neptunicoccus sp. | reverse complement strand
AAATCGGACGCCGTTCTTCAAACGGGTGCATCGGTTTATACAATGAAAACATAAAAGAACTTTATGGATTGACCAAGGTTGGTACCCAAGTGTTGCTAATTTAACGACTTTTTGACACAGTTTCGGCAAAATTGGGCATCTTATTATTGCAAAATCCTAATTTAGCTGCTTAAAAACCCTACGAGGTACAGTCTTGGGTGTTCGTCGTGGGGCCATTTACCTTTCCCACAAAAGCGACGGACTTTTAATTTGGAGGATTTTCAATATGAAATCTATCGCACTAGCAGCTGCGCTATCATTTGCAGCATCAACAGCATTCGCAGGTTCATTGGCTCAACCAGTTGTAGAACCAGCCGTAGAAGCACCAGCACCAGCAGGCTCTTCAGCAGGTTCTTCAGGCGGCATGGCCGTGCCAATTTTGATTATTTTGGCAATTGGCGGTATCGTAGCTGTAGCCAGCAACTAAGCTTGCACCTGCTTTGGCTTAACGCCAAACGCAATAAAGTTTCAAAGGGACGGTTTTACCGTCCCTTTTTATGATTCTGTGGCCAATAGGGCCTGCAACCCGGCCCTGTAATCCGGGTGTTTCAAAACCACCCCAAGCTCGGCTTTAAGCTTCGCATTGGAAACTTTCTTTGATTCGGAATAAAAGCTTCTTGCCATCGCAGACATATCCGCGTCATTGAAATTTTCCGCTTCGGGCATCGCCAGCCCCAGCAGCTTTGCCGCATAAGCGATCACATCTTCGGGTGGTGCCGCCAGATCATCGCAGACATTATAAACCGATCCGGCATTTGGTTGGGCAATGGACGCCGCCAGAACCTGCGCAATATCATCCACATGAATACGGCTGAATAGCTGATTTTTTTTGATGATTCGCCGCGCCCGACCTTGACGCAGCTTTTCAAAAGGCCCGCGCCCAGCGCCATAAATTCCCGCAAGGCGAAAAATATGCAAAGGCAGCCCCATCACCTGCCAATCGTGCTCGGCACGTACCCGCCATTGACCGCGCGTTGTTGCAGGTGTCAGCGGCGTTGTCTCATCCACCCAACCGCCCTGATGATCTCCATAAACCGCCGTGGTTGATAAATACCCAACCCATTTGAATGTCTCCCGCCGTGCCGCAATCGCGTCTTTCAACGCGGCCAAAACAGGGCAACCCTGCGCCGCTGGTGCCGTCGAAACCAAAATATGCGTGGCCCGATCCAGTAAGGCTTCAATCGGCGCACCCGGCCATATCACAGCTTGCGCCCCCGAGGCCGCAATCCCCGCCAAATTATCCCGATCCCGTGTTGTCCCCAGCACATCCCAGCCCAGCGGCACCAGAACCCGCGACAAAGCCTGTGCCGAATAACCATGCCCGAAACTTAATAGAACCCCTGTCATAACCGTCCCTTTGCCCAAATGGCCGCCTCTGCCACAGTGGCATCCGCATCCTTCATCAAACCTGCAGCAACCGATTTTAATCCCGCATCGCCAGAATTGCCGATGGCATATAAAACATTGCGCACAAATCGGTTTCGCCCAATGCGCTTAACTGGAGACTTGCTAAAAAATGCCCGAAATGCGGCATCATCCAGCATCGCCAGCTCCGCCAGTTTAGGGGCTTTCAACTCTGCACGGGCATGATACCCCATATCACGCGCTTCAACCGCAAACTTGTTCCACGGACAGACCGCAAGACAATCGTCACAGCCATATATGCGGTTGCCCAACAGTTCGCGCAACTCCGGATCAACCGGGCCAGAATGCTCGATGGTCAGATACGAAATACAACGCCGCGCATCCAGCTGATAGGGGGCAGGAAACGCCTTTGTTGGGCATATATCCAGACAGGCCCGACACGAGCCGCACTGATCACGCCCGGCCTTATCCTTGGCAAAATCCAGCGTGGTGAAAATAGCACCCAGAAAAAACCAGTTACCCAAATCGCCCGATACAAGATTGGTGTGTTTGCCCTGCCACCCCAAACCTGCCGCCGCTCCCAGCGGCTTTTCCATCACTGGGGCGGTATCGACGAAAACCTTGATTTGCGCGTCAGCTTGTTGCGCGATCAACCACCGCCCCACCCGTTTTAACCGCTTTTTTACCGCATCATGGTAATCGCGGTTTTGCGCATAAACCGATATTGCCCCGCGATCGGGCATCCCTAAAACCGCCATCGGGTCATGCTTTGGCGTATAGGGTTCGGCCAGCATCACGACCGAGCGCGCCTCGGGCCAAAGCGCTGCGGGATTTCCACGCCAATGCATCCGTTCCGCCATCCACGTCATCTGCCCGTGGCGGCCCTTTTCAACATATGTATTCAGACGCCCCGCCGCTTGTGGAATGGCATCCGGGGTGCAAACCCCCATTTTAGCAAAGCCTTCTTCATGTGCGCATATGCGCAGATTTTCCAGCAAAGCATCGCCCATCAAAAATCCAGATCAGCGTAATGCGCAGGTTGCGGGAACCCAGGCAGCTGATCCGCCAGCAATTTTCGAAATGCCGGACGTGATTTAATCTTGGCATACCAGTCTTTAACCAAATTGCAGCTATCCCAGTCCACATCTGAAATGTAGTCCAGACAGGAAATTTGTGCCGCAGCGGAAAAGTCGGCCAATGTCATCCGGTCCCCGGCCAACCACCGACGTCGATCCAGAAGATAAC
>CAZMMG010000323.1:0-2677 GCA_964567355.1 uncultured Neptunicoccus sp. | reverse complement strand
CATTTGCACTGGATAATGGTAATTCTGAAGAAATTCGCACAAATATTATCAAAATCGTCGCAAAAATAAAAAAATCAGGTTATACTGCCAAGCATAATAATAATGATTTCGAATTGGTCAGGCGCGGAAACGGTAGATACCTATTGTTGAAGACGGCTAAATCGAAGTAGAGCAGAAACAGGATATAAATGATGCGAACCCCACTTAGGGCTGTGGTTTGTCTGATAGGCATCGTCGGTTTGACGGCCTGTAGTCAGGCAGGCGGGCCATTTGCTAAAAAAAATCCCGAAAAAAATGCTGTTAACGTTGTGGATGCAACCGATTTAAGCGACATCATGCTGACTGTTGCCGACCCGAATGAAGCAGTTAATTATTTCAGGGACTCTTTAGCAAAAGACCCCACTCGGTTAGAATTTCAACGCGGGCTTGCAACCTCGCTAGTACGTGCAAAACGCGCAACAGAGGCCCTTCCGGTTTATAAAAAAATACTGAAGCAAGATGGCACAACCACTGATGATCGTATCGACTATGCCGGCGCTTTAATTCGAACCAATAATTGGAAAGAAGCCAAAGCACAGCTGAATCTGGTGCCGCCAACCGTCGAAACCTTCAAACGCTATCGTTTAGAAGCCATGATAGCAGATTCCGAAAAACAATGGAAAAAAGCCGACAGCTTTTATGAAACCGCCGCAGGCCTGACGACACAACCGTCCAATGTGCTGAATAACTGGGGCTATTCCAAGTTAACACGCGGGGATTACAAAGGGGCCGAAGCTTTATTTCTGGAAGCGATTTCCTATAATCCAGACTCATTCACGCCGAAAAACAATCTTGTTTTAGCGCGAGGGGCACAAAAGAATTACAAACTGCCTCTGATCAAAATGACACAGGTAGAACGAGCGCAGCTTTTATACACTTTAGGCCTGACGGCTGTCAAAAAAGGTGACAAAGGCACTGGGCGCGGTCTTTTCGAAGCGGCAATAGAAGCCCATCCAAGCTATTTTGAAGCTGCCGTTCGCAGCTTGGAAGCCTTAGGTTAGGATACCGGTTTGCCACATCTAGCCGCGTATATTTTACTGATACCTGCGCTTCCAATTTGCATTTGGATCGCTTGGAGCGATATGAAGTTTATGCGCATCCCAAATGTAGCGTGCTATGCCCTGTTTATCAGTTTTTTACTGATCGGCCCCCTTATTCTTGATTTTCACCAGTATGGTATTCGTATCGCACAAGGGTTTGTGGTACTGATTATCGGCTTTTTTATCACGGGTATGGGCCTTGCTGGCGGTGGCGACAGTAAATTTGCCGCCGCAATGGCACCCTATATTGCCCTTGGACAAATTATTCCTTTTATCTTTATTGTCGGCATATTATCCCTATTACTCATAGGGTTACATAAGTTGATAGGCATCACACCCGGTCTAAGAAATCTTATAAAAGATTGGGATTCCTGGAATGCATATGGCATGTTCCCATATGGTGTGACCTTGGCCGCAAGCCTGATCACCTATTTGTTAATATATACTTGGCCTTCCTAAAAAAACCTAAATTAAGCCTTAGTTTTGCTTGCAATATCTACTTTCTACTAGGTCGAATGACTTTGTATTAAAAGGGTTGATATTATGAATATGTACACCAGAATTGCGCTTGCGCCATCCGAGCCGTGCAATCTTGAACAAACAGGCTTGTCTGCAATATTTGCCCGTGAAATTTTTCTTAAAACAATATTTCGCAAAAACCTTGAACTGGCCAGTGATATGGCTCGGGAATTATGCGTAACGGTACCTATCGTGATGGAACTGATCGAAATGTGCCGGGTTCAAAAACTGATTGAAACCTTGGGAAACAGCTCTGGAAATGTGTCATCCGAGATGCGTTACCAGATGACCGAAACAGGCAAGGAACGCGCCTTACATGCCCTGAGGCAATCCGAATATTTTGGCCCCCTACCCGTCCCAATGGCCGATTTCGCAGAGCAGGTAGAGCGACAAACCATCCGTAATGTCGGCATCACCAAAGACAAGCTAGAGGCCGCAATGAGCCATTTAATCATCCCTGACGGCCTGCTTGATAAAATCGGGCCGGCGGTGAACTCTGGCCGGTCCATCCTGATGTATGGCCCTCCGGGCAATGGTAAATCATCCATTTCAAATGGTATTCGCGCAGCCATGGGGGATCAAATTTTTGTGCCGCGTGTTCTGGAATATGCTGGAATGGTGATTTCTGTTTATGACCCCGTCATTCACAAATCAGCCCAAGATGCCAACGATGACACCAACAGTTTACGTCGTATCGGCGGCAATTATGACAAACGTTATGTTCAATGTGACCGCCCTTCGGTTATCACTGGCGGTGAGCTGACCCTAGATATGCTGGAACTGAATTATAATTCATCATCGAAAACATATCAGGCCCCTTTACAGATGAAAGCTGCGGGCGGGGTGTTCATCGTAGACGATTTGGGACGCCAAGCTGAATCGCCGCAAGCTCTGATCAACCGCTGGATTGTTCCGATGGAAGGCGGTGAAGATATTTTAAGCCTGCAATCAGGTGAAAAATTCACCGTGCCTTTTGACACATTGGTGATCTTTTCAACAAACTTCCATCCAAACAAAATTTTTGACGGCGCTGCGTTACGCCGAATATTCTTTAAGATTATGATTGATGCGCCCAGTCG
>CAZMMG010000322.1:0-2687 GCA_964567355.1 uncultured Neptunicoccus sp. | reverse complement strand
CCTGCAATTCCTGGCTGTTCTCAATACCTGAAAATGCTTGCGCCACATCACGCCAGATATAGGGGTAATCTTCAAAGCGCCAAACCGTCAGTGGGATACTGGATTGTTTTCCCTGTAGACGGCGCAAAAATGGTGACCATTTCAAGCTTTGCAATTTCACATCTTCCAGAAAATCCGTGTAACTGGCGAATGAAGCCCCTAAAAGACTTGCCGCATAACATGAGGGTAAAAAGGTTGCAGGGTTCCGTGTGGCCGAAAACAGCTGCAAGGCGTGATCTTGAAACAGGGTTTGAAGCTGATGGATAAGTCCTGATGTGCGTGGGTAAAACAGCTCTTTGCCAAATGGATGCGTGACGCTGCCAACAACATTCGGGTTGATAAGCAGTAATCTTTTAACGTCGCGGCCTCCGGTCAATGAATGAAGCATCTGGCCGATAGCATCCGCCTTGTCACCCCCGGCCGTGATCGCCTTGAGGGCAGAGTTGATATGGCGCAATGCATCGCGCGGCTTGGGATAATAGTGCGTATCCACGGCTTCCATCAGCTTGGAGTTGTTGGAAAGTACATTGGCCAAATGCTGGCTGGCAGTCCTATGCGGCCCGACATAAACCCTGATTTCCATCACTTCCGCCCAATCATATTTTCAAAAACCGGAACCCCGTTCTGGACAGGAAAATAGCTTTGCTTTAAGCGCGACCCTATGAGTGCCACTTTAAACAGTAAAACGAACCGGATGCGCTTTAGGCGCCCAAACCTGTTGTCTGTTGCGGCTTTTATTATTGCCGTGGTTATTTTAATCCCGATTTCTGCCGTTATATATCTGGCATTTTTTCCAAGTGAAAACATTTGGCCACATTTAATCCGAACAACATTGCCTCGGTATCTGTTTAACAGTCTTGTGTTGATGATAGCAACAGGCTTGCTGACTGGATTGATGGGGGTAACGGCGGCTTGGCTGGTGGTGATGAAAAAGTTTCCATTACGAAAGCTGTTGGAATGGGGCTTGTTGTTACCGCTTTCAATCCCGACCTATATTGCGGCTTATGCCTTGGTGGATTTTTGGGAATATGCCGGGCCGTTTCAAACTGCATTACGAAACATATTTGGGTTTGCATCCCATACCGACTATTGGTTTCCCGAGGTGCGTTCGCGCGGTGCGGCAATTGTCGTGTTTTCATTTTCGCTTTACCCATATGTATATCTTTTGGCCCGTGCCGCATTTCGCGAGCAATCCACCAGTGCATTGGAAACCTCGCGGGCATTAGGCTGTGGCCCTTGGGCAAGTTTTTGGCGGGTAGGCCTGCCGCTTGCACGGCCTGCAATTGTTGTCGGCATTGCCATTGTGATGATGGAAACGTTGAATGATTTCGGGGCGGTGGATTATTTCGCGGTACAAACCCTGACCACAGGCATCTTTACCGTCTGGTTGGAAGCGTCAAACAGCGGTGGAGCGGCGCAAATAGCCACTGTCATGTTATGCCTGATCCTGATATTGCTGATGCTGGAACGTGCGGCGCGCAAACAAAGCAAGTTTCATCAGCTCTCAAAACATTCACGCGCCCCCTTGCGCGAACCGCTGTCATACTATGCAGGCCTCAGTGCCACAGCGCTATGCTTCATTCTGATTGGTCTCGGCTTTCTGATGCCGTTTCTGATCATGCTGAACCACGCTTTGCGAAATCCCGAACTTTGGCTTGAATCCGACCTTTGGGGCGCCACATTCACGACCATTTGGGTCGGGGCGGTTGCGGCGGTGCTGACGGTGCTGGGCGGTGTTATCTTGATTTATGCGGCCCGGTTGTCACGGCACAAGTGGCTGCGGTTCCTATTGCCCGTTACCGCCATTGGCTATGCCGCCCCCGGGGCTGTCATAGGTCTTGGTATATTGATCCCGATGGCGGCATTTGACAATAAAATTGCTGACTGGGTTGAAGCTGCAACCGGTGTCGACATCGGCCTTGTTGTTACCGGAACCGCTGCGGCCGTGATTTTTGCCTATTGTGTGCGGTTCTTTGCCATTGCCTTTGGCGCGGTGGACGGCGCATTGGGGCGGATCACACCCAGCATGAGCATGGCGTCAAGGTCGCTGGGGCAAACCGCGGCGGGTACATTGAAGCGGGTGCATTACCCGTTGATCAAAGGATCGTTGCTGACCGCCGGCCTGCTGATATTCGTGGACAGCTCCAAGGAATTATCTGCCACATTACTACTGCGCCCCTTTGGTTTTAATACGCTCGCGACCCATATTTACGATTATGCCTCGCTGGAGGATATCAACGGCGCGGCCCCTGCATCGATCGTGGTCATTCTGGTCAGCCTGATGGCGGTTGTGATCGTCTCAAAAACATCCCAAAGCGGTATCAATAAAGAATAAGCCTGTAAGTTAGATGATTTCGTAAAAAGACACTTGCAAATGGCCGCCATTCTCAGCTAAACGCACCCAAAGTGCCCCTATAGCTCAGCTGGTAGAGCAATTGATTTGTAATCAATAGGTCCGCGGTTCGAGTCCGTGTGGGGGCACCACTTTCCCGTTTTATATTATCCAGTGACATCGGTTTCAGCCTTGTATATTGTGGTTTATTCAAATGATGCTTGAATAAACCCAGATAGCTTTCATAAGAATAAACATATAAATTCAATAGGTTGAATGCCTGTCCCAGCTGGGACATTAGGGAGTGGTATATAGA
>CAZMMG010000321.1:0-2688 GCA_964567355.1 uncultured Neptunicoccus sp. | reverse complement strand
CCGTATGGGCACCGCATTTATCGCCGATCAACAGACTGTCGCATTGGGTATAATTCCGCCCGTTGGTGGCTTTCGGGTGCATCGAGACCAGCCCGCGATAGGTGTTTTGCGCCCGCCCCGCAGAAATCCCCTTGGACACAATCCGCGATTTGGTGCGCTTGCCCAGATGGATCATCTTGGTGCCAGTGTCGGCCTGTTGCATATTGTTGGCA
Source organism: uncultured Neptunicoccus sp. (assembly GCA_964567355.1). Taxonomy (GTDB): domain Bacteria; phylum Pseudomonadota; class Alphaproteobacteria; order Rhodobacterales; family Rhodobacteraceae; genus Amylibacter. The sequence continues at coordinate 2,476 of CAZMMG010000321.1, read as the reverse complement.
ATAGCAATGGAATAAAACTCGCCCTGACTGTCGTCACCGCGCAAAATACAAGACGGGTATTTCCATGTCACCGCAGAACCGGTTTCCACTTGCGTCCACATCACCTTGGCACGGTCGCCCCGGCAATCGGCGCGTTTGGTGACAAAATTGTAAATCCCGCCCAAGCCGTTTTCATCGCCAGGATACCAGTTTTGCACCGTCGAATATTTGATCTCGGCATCTTCCATAATCACCAGTTCGACCACGGCGGCATGCAATTGCGCCACATCGCGTTTGGGCGCGGTACAGCCCTCTAGATAGGACACATGTGCCCCCTTATCAGCAATGATCAATGTACGTTCAAACTGGCCGGTATTTTCCGCATTAATGCGAAAATAGGTGCTTAATTCCATCGGGCAGCGCACCCCTTCGGGGATGTAAACGAACGAGCCATCAGAAAACACCGCCGAATTCAGCGTCGCATAGAAATTGTCAGACTGCGGTACCACTGTACCCAGATATTTGCGTACCAAATCGGGATGGTCTTTGACTGCCTCCGAGAACGAACAGAAAATCACCCCGGCTTTGGCCAACTCGTCCTTGAACGTGGTGCCCACAGAAACACTGTCAAAAACCGCATCCACCGCCACACGGCGTTCTTCTTCGGGCAGTTCAACGCCTGCCAAAAGGGCCTGTTCTTTCAGTGGAATACCAAGTTTTGCATATGTTTCCAACAGCTTTGGATCAACATCATCCAGCGATTTTGGCTTTTCCTCGGCCATGGATTTGGGCCGCGCATAATAATAAATATCCTGAAAATTTATCTTCGGATAGCTGACCATCGCCCAGTCCGGCTCATCCATCTGTTGCCAACGCGCAAAAGCCGCCAAACGCCAGTCCAACAACCATTCAGGCTCGCCGTTGCGCTTTGAAATCAGCCGCACAATATCTTCGGTCAGCCCCAAGGGCGCATATTCGATCTCGATGTCGGTCTCAAAACCGTATTTGTATTTACCGCCCAAAGAAGTCACCGCATTTACGGTATCTTCTTCTACACCGTCTTTGACTATCACATCGTTCATCAGTCTTCCTTTACGCCGCTTTTGCGCGGAATTTTGCGTAAGCTTTGCCCCAAGCGGCAACAAAACCATCTATTTCATCTTTTGTATTTGTCGGCCCCAAAGAGACCCGAATGGCCGAACTTGCGGTCACATCATCAAACCCCATCGCCTGTAAAACACGGCTGGCCTTGACCTTGCCCGATGAACAGGCCGAGCCCGCCGAAATGGCATATCCGGCCAAATCCATCTGCATCACCTGGGTTTCGCCTTTCCAGCCCGAAACCGCAAAATTGCTGGTATTGGGCAAGCGTTTGACCGCTTTACCAAAGATAATCACCTCGGGGGCAAGATCAATAATTCGCGCTTCCATATAATTGCGCAATTCAGCCACACGGTCCCAAACCCCATCCGCCAAATCGCGCGCCGCCGCTTCTGCCGCCGCACCGAACCCCGCAATACCGATAATATTTTCGGTACCGGAACGGCGACCCATTTCCTGACCGCCTCCCAAAAGGCGCGGCGCAACATCAATACCCTGTTTCAGCACAAGCGCCCCCACACCTTTGGGGCCACCGACTTTATGGGCCGTCAGCAAAGCAAATGTGACCCCGGCCCAGTCAAACGCACATGGTATCTTGCCAAAAGCCTGCACATAGTCAGACAGGTACATGCCCTCTGGCAAGGTTTGCAAAACACCGGTCTCACTATTCGCCGCCTGCAAGCTGCTTTTTGCCGGTGCGGATATATTTACCCGCCCGTTTTGATCCGTGCCGATAACTGTATCTGTCCAACTTGTAATACAGTTATGCTCACCAGCGGCCACTTGAATATCCCTACCCGCCAGCACCAAAGCTGCCGCTTCCGTTGCCCCTGATGTAAACACAATATCCGCCGACCCGGCCCCGAAAGCATCCGCCACCTGCCCCCGCGCATGCTCAATAATCCCTTTGGCCGCACGCCCTTCCGCATGCACACTCGACGGGTTACCCACTACATCCATCGCCGCAATCATTGCCAAACGTGCCTCAACCCGCAAAGGGGCGGTTGCATTCCAGTCCATGTAAACCCGCCCGCTCATCGCATGACCGCCTTTACACTTTGTCCAAATACCTTCCGCGCGAAGCGCACAAAATAAATCATGCCTCATCCACCACTTCAAAAAGCGAAGGTACCGCAGGACATGGGGCCAATTGATTGTCGATCACATCCGATAACCGGGCTTGATGCAAAAACACGTAAACCTGCGCCGACAGACTTTCCCACAAACGGTTGTTCAACGATTGCGCCCGACTGCCGCAAGAAGCCCCCGATGCCCCCGCCCCTTTGGCCAACGCATCCATGGCTGTATCTAAAACACCTCTCCCAACCCACGAGACTAAGGCCAAACTCGAATGCCGTCTTCTGCTCAAAAAAAAACAACCTACAAAATGCTCACT
>CAZMMG010000320.1:0-2714 GCA_964567355.1 uncultured Neptunicoccus sp. | reverse complement strand
GATAAACACCGTATCAATTGCCACATCCGTCAGTTTTTGACCCGCTTTCAGCCCCATATAGTCCAAAGAGCGTTTTACTGCGTCCACCTTGCCACCTTCAAAATCGCTTGGTGCTGGCACAACCGCATCAATCGGCAAAACATCTTCGGGCGACGTGCCCCAAGTCACGCTTGGCGCAATATCTTCGCCTTTAAGGGTCAACACTTTGTCAAAATGCGCGTCCCCGTCGGTAAACAATGCCGCCCAATATGCCATGGCTTTATCCCAGTTGGCCCCGCTTGGAGCATGGGGGCGACCCTTCACATAGTCAAAAGTGGTTTGATCAGGCGCGATGATCCCGGCACGCGCACCACCTTCGATGGCCATGTTGCAAACGGTCATGCGACCTTCCATAGACAGATCTTCAATGGCTTGACCGCAATACTCGATTACATAGCCGGTACCACCCGCCGTACCGGTTGCCCCGATCACCGACATGGTAATGTCTTTTGCCGTTACACCGGGGCGCAGGCTGCCGGTAATCTCGACCTTCATGTTTTTCGATTTTTTCTGGATCAGTGTCTGTGTTGCCAAAACATGCTCCACTTCCGATGTCCCAATACCATGCGCCAAGGCGCCAAACGCGCCGTGTGTGGCGGTGTGGCTGTCACCGCAAACAACCGTCATGCCGGGCAGGGTCCAGCCCTGTTCGGGGCCAACAATGTGCACGATCCCTTGCCGCACATCAGATACCGGGTAATAGTGAATGCCGAAATCACGCGCATTTTTGTCCAGCGCGTCTACCTGAATGCGACTTTCCTCATTGTCGATACCGTTTGCACGATCAAGCGTTGTCGGCACGTTATGATCGGGTACAGCGATGGTTTTTTCAGGCGCACGCACAGCACGCCCCGCGGCACGCAAGCCTTCAAAGGCTTGCGGGCTTGTGACCTCATGCACAAGATGGCGATCAATATATAAAAGACATGTGCCGTCATCGGCTTCATCGGCCAGATGGGCATCCCAGATTTTATCATAGAGTGTTTTTGGTGCGGACATGTTTAACCTCCCGCGTATGGTTCAAGAGTTTTGGTTGCGCTAACAGGATTATTGCTTAAAGCCGCGCCATAAGCGAAAACTGCAGCCCAAAGAACCGCCACGGCAGGCGGGCTTTGTCATCCATGTCAAAAATAATTTCCATTGCCTTCACCTATATGTGTTTCGTTTTGTTAGCAAGCACTGGAAAAAATATCACAGGCACCTTAGCATATATAAAAAGGGCGGACAAAACATGGAGCCACTTGGCAAAACCGAGGTTCAAACTTCAGCACAAGATTTGCTGGACGAGATTTATAAGCTGGGCATACGGCTGATACAGCCATGGACGCTTTACCAGTTGATCATCATTCTTGGGCTTGTCGTACTATGCACCCTGATCGCCCGTATTCTGACCCCAAAATGCGGTAAATGGTGTGAAGGCAAAGCGGGCATCTACAAACAGTTTTCAACGGTCTTTTTAAACGTGCATCGGCATATGACCCTTTCGGTTTATATCCCCGTAGGTTTCACCGTGGTTATGGTGATGCAGCTGGCCACATGGCCCAGCCGGTCTTTTTTCATCGATCTATCGGTAACGCTGGCATTCTTCTGGCTGCTAATCTCCGTCGTGGCCTCGACCATCAAAAGCAATACCGTGCGCTTTCTTACCGTTTGGCTGGGCTGGATTATTGCTACCTTGCAAATTACCGGTTTTCTGGAACCGACAAAAAACCTGCTTGACAGCATCGCGCTACAAATCGGCGACACTAAACTCTCGGTTCTCTCGGTGCTGATTGCAGTATTTTCGCTTTTTGCCCTGTTCACCATGGCTAATCTTCTATCTAAATCTGTGTCCCGAAAAATCAACCGAATTGACGATATGTCTCCGTCGATCAAAGTGCTTTTGGCCAAGGCCCTGCAAATCGGCCTGTTCACTACGGCGTTTTTGCTAAGCCTTAAAACCGTAGGCTTTGACCTTGGATCACTTGCGGTTCTATCAGGAGCCATCGGTTTGGGGATCGGTTTTGGTCTGCAAAAAATCGTCTCGAATCTGATCTCTGGCATTATCATCCTGCTGGATAAATCGATCAAACCGGGCGATGTCATATCGCTGAATGACACCTTCGGCTGGATTACCCAACTTGGCGCACGCTATGCTTCTGTTACCACGCGCGATGGCCGTGAACATCTGATCCCGAATGAGGATTTTATTACCTCTCAGGTCATCAACTGGTCGCATTCATCCGATTTTGTTCGCCTCGATATCTATTTCGGCGTCGATTACGACAGTGACCCGCATGAGGTCAAAAAACTGGTAGCCAATGCCCCTTTAACTGTTGAGCGCGTCGTCACCAACCCCGCCCCTATCTGCCATGTGGTCAATTTCGGCGACAGTTCAATAGATTTCATCCTGCGCTTCTGGATCCGAGACCCCAACAAAGGCCTGACAAATATTCGCGGCAACGTCTATCTGGCCCTGTGGGATACGCTGAAAGAAAACAACATCAATATACCTTACCCCCGACGGGAGATTACGGTGCTGGGGAATGGGGACATTGCCCTTAAACCCGCAAAGCCCACGCCAACAATCGACTAAGCCCCAACTTGACAAACCGCATGCACAGGCTGAATTGGCCCCATTTAAACCAGTAAACTAGGGTTCGTACTCAATAAGAGGATTCCATATTTGTTTAATC
>CAZMMG010000319.1:0-2740 GCA_964567355.1 uncultured Neptunicoccus sp. | reverse complement strand
GTGTAAGAGATGACAATGACTAAACGTATTTTTGTAGCCGGTCATACTGGTATGGTCGGCCGCGCCTTGGTGCGCCAGCTGCAAAGCGCGGGCAAAGCCGAAGTTCTGGGCCGCGCCCACAGCCAGCTTGACCTGATGGATCAACACGCCGTGCGCGCTTTTTTTGAACGCGAACATATCGACGAGGTCTATTTTGCCGCCGCCAAAGTTGGTGGGATTCTTGCCAACAGCACCTATCCGGCTGAGTTCATACATGACAATTTAGTGATGGAAACCAATACTATACATGCCGCACATATAGCGGGTATCCGGAAACTGATGTTCCTGGGTTCCAGCTGCATCTACCCGCGCCTTGCCAAGCAGCCGATCAACGAAGACGCGCTTTTAACCGGCCCGCTTGAGCCGACGAATGAACCCTATGCCATTGCAAAAATTGCCGGGATCAAACTTTGTGAAAGTTACAACCGCCAATATGGGCGTGATTACCGCAGTGCCATGCCAACCAATCTTTATGGCCCCTTCGATAACTTCCACCCAGAAAAATCGCATGTGGTTCCGGCCCTGATAAGACGGTTTCACGAAGCCTGTAAGTCCGATGCGAAAGAGATTGTTATCTGGGGCAGCGGCAAACCGATGCGCGAGTTCTTGCATGTGGACGACATGGCCGAAGCCTGCATTCACTTGATGAGCCTGCCCTCCGAAGATTATGCAAAACAAACCGAGCCGATGCGCAGCCACATCAACGTCGGCACCGGCACCGATTGTACCATCCGCGAGCTGGCGGAAACACTGGCGAAAGTGTCGGGGTTCAAGGGGAAACTGGTTTTTGATCACACCAAACCCGACGGCATGCCGCGCAAATTACTGGACACATCCCGCCTGACCGCCCTTGGCTGGACACCGCAGATCAGCCTGCGTGACGGCTTGCAATCGGCCTATGACTGGTTTCTGGATCATCAGGGCGATTTTCGGGGATAACCGCCCCCTTTGGTCACGAAACACATCACAAACGAAACATGCGATTAAGACCACAGGACAACCCAAAGCATAAACCTTGCGATATACGCCCTGCCCCGTTAAACCCTTCTCAAATGGCTAAACTGAACACGACATTCACCTGTATGAAATGTGGCGCATCCCATAAAAAATGGGCCGGGCGTTGTGATGCTTGTGGCGAGTGGAATTCGATCGCCGAAGAAGCCCCGCTTGCCGCAGGGCCGTCGGGCAAGACTTTGGGGGCTTCCAAGGGGCGCAAGGTGGCATTGGGTGATTTGTCTGAAATCGACAAGCCCCTGCCGCGCATGACCAGCGGTATCAATGAGTTCGACCGCGTGTTGGGCGGCGGCATGGTGCCTGCCAGTGCCATCTTGGTAGGCGGAGATCCCGGCATCGGAAAATCGACACTGTTGTTGCAAGCCGCCGCCAGTTTTGCGCGTCTGGGTAAAAAAGCACTTTATGTGACCGGCGAAGAGGCCCCATCGCAGATCCGTATGCGCGCCCAAAGGTTGGGGCTAGCGGATGCGCCAGTTAAACTGGCCGCCGAAACCAACCTGCGCGATATTATCACCACACTGGAAGAAGAACGCCCCGATGTCGTCATTATCGACTCGGTGCAAACCATGTGGGCCGATAATGTCACCAGCGCACCCGGCTCGGTTTCACAGGTACGAGCCACGGCCCACGAGTTGGTAACCTTCGCCAAACGGCGCGGTGTGGCGGTGATTTTGGTCGGACATGTCACCAAAGACGGCCAAATCGCCGGGCCACGTGTGGTCGAACACATGGTTGACACCGTGGCTTATTTTGAAGGCGAACGCGGTCACCAATTCCGGATTTTACGCGCGGTAAAAAACCGCTTCGGCCCGGCCGATGAAATAGGCGTGTTTGAAATGACAGGGGCGGGCCTGCAACAGGTCACCAACCCCTCTGCCCTGTTTTTATCCGACCGCGAGGCACAGGCCTCGGGTTCTGTCGTATTCGCTGGCATGGAAGGCACCCGCCCGGTTCTGGTAGAAATACAGGCGCTTGTCGCACAGTCATCATTGGCCAGCCCACGGCGCAATGTGGTGGGCTGGGACAACAGCCGATTGTCGATGATCATCGCGGTTCTGGAAGCGCGTTGCGGCATCGGCTTTGGCAATATGGATGTTTATTTGAATGTCGCAGGCGGTATGCGCATATCAGAGCCCGCCGCCGACCTAGCCGTGGCCGCAGCCCTGATTTCAGCGCGTGAGGACAAGCCATTACAAAAAGATACCGTGGTTTTCGGAGAAATCAGCCTATCGGGGGCGTTGCGCCCTATCGCTCAAGCGGAAAATCGATTAAAGGAAGCGAAAAAACTGGGGTTTAATGCCGCATTTGCACCTTCTGGCGTGAAACTTGCGGGAGTATCTGGCATGAAAGTGCAAACAATAGAAGACATTGGCGGCTTTATTGCCGCCTGTTTTGGCGAACTCGACGCCTGAAGGGGAGAATAATGGACGGATTTACACTAGTGGACGGTGTCGTCGTTTTAATCGTATTTGTATCGGCGGTACTGGCATATTCACGCGGGCTTGTGCGCGAATTACTTTCCATCGCGGGTTGGGTGATTGCCGCAATATTGGCTTTCATGTTCGCCCCGCAAGCCGAACCTTTGGTGCGTGAAATCCCCTATGTCGGCGACTTCATCGGCACCCAGTGCCAGTTGGGTATAATCGCGGCCTTTGCCGCCGTCTTTGCCGTCGCCCTGATACTGACC
>CAZMMG010000318.1:0-2757 GCA_964567355.1 uncultured Neptunicoccus sp. | reverse complement strand
GGTGTATAGGGAGGGATTGCAATGGCCGCATCTGAAAGCGAAATTTTCAGGACAATCAGGAAAGGGATCAAAAACAGGACAATGAGCCAAAGATACGGGATGGATATGACAAGGGCGCGGCGCATGATGATTACTCCGTCAACACAAGGCCAGCCGTGTCCGTCCATGACAGCCACACAGGGTCTTCCCATGTGAAGCTGCGCCGTGACAGACGCCGTGCATTGGCAAGTTGGGCCTTGATGATTTTGCCCGAGGCTATCTGGACATGATAGGTGGATATGTTGCCCAGATAGGCGATGTCATGCACTTTGCCCTGAATGGCATTGGCGGCATCGGGTTTTTTTGTGGATATGGTGACTTTTTCGGGGCGGATAGCAAAGCGCACTTCGGTGCCTTTGGCTAGGTCTTTGGTGGACTGGGCACTAAGGGTGCCGCCTTCCCAGGCAATTTTGCAGGATGTTTTTGTGCAGGTTTCGACTTTGCCATCCATCAGGTTCACATCGCCGATAAAATCGGCCACATAAGACGTGGTTGGAAATTCATAAATTGCGTCAGGTGTCGCGATTTGTTTGATTTGCCCGGCGTTCATCACCGCGACACGCGAAGCAACGGTCATGGCCTCTTCTTGGTCATGGGTCACGATCATGAAGGTGGTGCCAAGTTGTTCCTGAATGTCCATCAATTCAAACTGGGTTTCCTGACGCAGCTTTTTGTCTAGTGCCGCAAGCGGTTCATCCAGCAGTAAAACCTTCGGGTTTCTGGCAAGTGAGCGGGCCAAGGCCACACGTTGGCGCTGACCGCCCGATATCTGGTGGGGTTTGCGTTTGGCAAATGCGTTGAGTTGCACAAGGTTCAGCATGTTTTCAACCCGGTCGCCAATTTCAGCGCTGGGCATATCAGAGCGTTTCAGGCCAAAGGCGATATTGTCTGCAACTGTCAGGTGCGGAAACAACGCATAGGACTGAAACATCATGTTGATGTCGCGTTTGTTCACCGGAATAGGGGAAATATCCTGCCCATCCAGGGTAATGCGGCCCTCGGTTGGAGTCTCGAAGCCAGCCAGCATGCGCATCAAAGTGGTCTTACCGCAGCCCGATGCACCCAACAGGGCGAAGAACTCTTTTTCATAAATGTCGAGCGAAAGGTTATCCACCGCTGTAAAGTCGCCAAATCGTTTGGTGACGTTTTCAAAGCGGATAAGCGGGGTTACCTTGGGGTCTTCCCAAGGATAAGATGTAGCTGATGGCATGGATCAGGACCTTTCAAGAATGAAGCCCCGCACATTGATATGCACGGGGCTTTTGCGGAATGATTAGTTTCCTGTTTTGATCTTGGTCCACATCCGGGTGACAACACGCTGTACTTTGGGGGGGTAGGACGTGGTCACGTACAAGTTATCCATGGTCTCTTGTGGTGGGTAAACCGCCGGATCGCCGATCACATCTTCCAGAAGGAATTCTTGCGATGCCTTGTTGCCGTTGGCATAATAGACGTAGTTGGAAGCTGCCGCGATATTTTGTGCGTCCAGCATGAAGTTGATGAATTTCAATGCACCGCTTGGATTTGGTGCATCCACCGGAATCGCCATTTCGTCAAACCACATGATCGCCCCTTCTTTCGGGATGGCATATTCTACTTTGACACCGTTATCGGCCTCGGCAGCACGGTCGCGGGCCATCAGAACATCGCCCGACCAGCCAAACGCCACACAAATATCACCATTTGCCAATGCATTGATGTATTCTGATGAGTTGTATTTTTGAACATAGGGCGCAACAGCCGTAAGCACTGCTTCGGCCTTTTTGATCACGTTAACATCGTGACTGTCGGGGTCTTCACCGATATATTTCAACGCGGCCGGGATCATTTCCGTTGGGGCGTCTAGGAAATACACGCCGCAGCTTTTCAGTTTTTCCATATTTTTAGGATCAAAGATCAATGCCAAACTGTCTGACGGCGCATTGTCGCCAAGGGCCTCTTTAACTTTGTCGACGTTATAGCCGATGCCTGTGGTGCCCCACATGTAGTTGACCGAATACTCGGTGCCAGGATCGTAAATCTGGATGCGCTTATCAATGACATCCCAGGCATTTTTAATGTTGGGCAGCTTGGATTTGTCTAATTTCATGAACGCACCGGCCTGGATTTGGCGTGCTAGAAAGCTGCCTGACGGTACCACGACATCATAGCCGGAACCCCCTGCCAGCATTTTGGTTTCCAGCACTTCGTTGCTGTCGAAAACGTCGTAAATCAGCTTGATACCGGTTTCATCCTGAAACTTGGCAAGCAGTGATTCGTCGATATAATCCGACCAGTTAAAAACGTGAACTTCTTCGGCAGTGGCATCATTCTGCTTTTTGGTGTGATGGCGTTTTGGCATTTTTTCCTGGGCGGCTTGGCCTTTGGCATGGTCTTTATGGCCACTGATCCGGTCAGTGCCGCGCACACGCGCCAAGGCCAGTGGTGGTACGGTCTGCTCATCGGCTTTCTAACCGTGTTGGTGCGTGTGGTGAATCCGGCCTTTCCTGAGGGCATCATGCTGGCCATTCTGTTCGGCAACCTGGCTCCCGACTGGGCGGTCGTGAAAACCGGCGCGGTTGAGAAAAAGATGCTGCAACACCGCGGCCCGGCTGTTAGGTTCGATTCTCAGGAATCGGCGGTAGACAATATGCTGGTTGGAAAAGTGAAGCCGGGCTATGTGGGTGTCATCCGTTATGAAGGACCGAAAGGTGGCCCGGGCATGCAGGAGATGCTGGC
>CAZMMG010000317.1:0-2757 GCA_964567355.1 uncultured Neptunicoccus sp. | reverse complement strand
CGTCTACAATCCTGCCACAGGCGAAGTTATCGCAAAATGCCCGCTGGCAAGCGCTGCCGAGATCGAAAAAGCCGTCGAGATTGCCAAAGCGGCGCAGCCCGCATGGGCCGCAGTCAATCCGCAACGCCGCGCCCGGGTGATGATGAAATATGTTGAGCTTCTAAACCGCGACATGGATAAATTGGCCGAGGCCCTTTCTCGCGAACACGGTAAAACGTTCCCCGATGCCAAAGGAGATGTCCAACGCGGATTGGAAGTCGTTGAATTCTGCATGGGAACACCACATCTTTTAAAAGGTGAATACACCCAAAGTGCCGGCCCCGGCATCGACATGTATTCCATGCGCCAAGCCTTGGGTGTCTGTGCGGGCGTCACCCCTTTCAACTTTCCTGCCATGATCCCGATGTGGATGTATGCACCCGCCATTGCTTGCGGCAACGCCTTTATCCTTAAACCATCCGAACGCGACCCATCCGTCCCCTTGATGCTGGCCGAACTGATGGAAGAAGCTGGACTGCCAAAAGGTATCTTGCAAGTTATCAACGGCGACAAGGAAGCAGTAGACGCACTTTTGGATGATGAAACAGTACAATCCATCGGCTTTGTCGGCTCCACCCCGATCGCACAATATATCTATGGCCGCGGCTGTGCAGCGGGCAAACGCGTCCAGTGTTTTGGCGGCGCAAAAAACCATATGATCATCATGCCAGACGCTGACCTAGACCAAGCCGCAGATGCATTGGTGGGCGCAGGTTACGGCGCCGCAGGCGAACGCTGCATGGCCATATCCGTGGCTGTTCCTGTGGGCGATGAAACCGCTGACCGCTTGATCGAAAAACTGATACCGCGCGTTGAAGCCCTGAAAGTCGGGCCTTATACCGCAGGCAACGATGTGGATTATGGCCCGGTTATTACCCCTGCGGCAAAAGCCAATATTGAACGTCTGGTGCAAACCGGCATCGACCAAGGCGCGAAACTTGTCGTGGACGGTCGTGGTTTCAGCCTGCAAGGCTATGAGAACGGTAATTTTGTCGGCGCACACCTGTTTGACAATGTGACCAAGGACATGGACATCTATAAACAGGAAATCTTCGGCCCGGTTCTGTCCACGGTACGCGCCCAATCCTACGAAGAGGCCCTGTCTCTGGCGATGGATCACGAATACGGCAACGGCACTGCAATATACACCCGTGACGGCGATACCGCGCGCAACTTTGCCAATCGGGTCAATGTGGGCATGGTCGGTATCAACGTGCCTATTCCGGTGCCCTTGGCCTATCACACCTTTGGCGGTTGGAAAAAATCGGCGTTCGGCGATCTTAACCAATGCGGGCCGGATGCGTTTAAATTCTACACCCGCACCAAAACAGTCACCGCGCGCTGGCCTTCTGGCATCAAAGAAGGCGGCGAGTTTTCTATGCCTGTGATGGAGTAAACCCCATGCGCATCGGATTTATCGGATTAGGAAACATGGGAACCCCGATGGCGGCCAATCTGGCCGCCGCAGGGCATCAGGTTATCGGCTTTGATCTTGTCACCGATTGCCCGACAGGGGTTTCAACAGCGACCACGGCGGTTGAAGCCGCAACAGGGGCAGAGGTTGTCATAACCATGCTGCCCAACGGTGCTATTTTGCGCGCCGTGGCCGCCGAAATCATCCCGGCCATGACCAAAGGTGCGGCATTTGTTGATTGCTCGACCGTAGACGTAGAATCAGCGCGTGCAGTGGCAGAAGATGCCGTTGACGCGGGGCTATTAGCCGTGGATGCCCCCGTGTCGGGTGGGATCGGCGGCGCATCCGCTGGCACGCTGACCTTTATGGCAGGTGGCTCGGACGCGGCTTTTGCCAAAGCCCAACCGCTGTTTGACATCATGGGCCAAAAGGCGGTGCACTGTGGCCCGTCGGGTAATGGCCAAGCTGCCAAGATCTGCAACAATATGATTTTGGGTGCCACCATGATCGCCACCTGCGAATCTTTTGCACTAGCCGACAAACTGGGTCTTGATCGCCAAGCCATGTTCGACGTGGTCAGCACCTCGTCAGGCTACAGCTGGACAATGAACGCCTATTGCCCAGCCCCCGGCATCGGCCCGCAAAGCCCTGCCGATAACGGCTATAAACCGGGCTTCGCATCCGACTTGATGCTGAAAGATTTGCGCCTGTCACAACAAGCTGCCGAAGCCGTGGATGCCGACACACCCATGGGCAAACGTGCTACAGAACTATATGCGGCCTTTGTGGAACAGGAAGACGGTAAAGGCACAGATTTTTCCGCCATGCTGCCACGGTTCGAGAAAAAGGGTCGCGGCTAAAAACCAACCTTGATCAGGGGCCTAAACCCCTCTGATCATATCGACCATGGCCGAATGCTCATTGGCCATCTCCTGCAACCGCGCCTTGACCACGTCACCGATGGAAATAACCCCACTCAGTTTGCCGTCTTCAAGGATTGGCATATGGCGAAACCGCCCTTCGGTCATTGCTTCCAGCACAGATTGTGCGCTATCGGACATGGCACAGCATGACACCGCGCCTGTCATCATATCACCGACTTTTTCACTTAGACAAGTCGTGCCGCGCTTGCCCATTTCACGGATAATATCGCGTTCCGACAGAATCCCGTCGATGGTTTTACCGTCATCACTGACGATCAGCGCCCCGACACGGTGAGCCGCCAAATCAGAAACCGCATCGTCGATGGTTTGGTTTTTGTTGATTGTAAAAATTTTATTATTCGGTTTTGAACCGACTATAGT
>CAZMMG010000316.1:0-2760 GCA_964567355.1 uncultured Neptunicoccus sp. | reverse complement strand
AGCTTACGTTTTGCGTCCAGCAATTCCTGCTCAACCGTCTCTTCGATCAACGCATTCAAGCCCGCGTCCATCGCTTTTGTTTCCGGCAGGCCCATTGTTTCGGCCCAAACCCCGATCACTTCACCTTCTTCAATGATAACCGACAAGGCCACCAGCCCGCGTGTAGCCATGCGGATACGTTCCAGCACCACGCCGTCAAAGGCCCCGATCAGTTGTGACCCGTCCAAATAAAGGCGGCTGGTTTCAATATGTTCCAGCACCTTAGGTTTGTCGCCCGTCAAATCAATCATCGCCCCGTTGGGCGCGATGATGCTGGCAATGCCCTTGCTTTGCGCCAACGCCGCATGGGTGCGCAAATGCCGGTGCTCGCCGTGCATCGGGATCAGCATTTGCGGCTGCAAAATATCATGCACCTCTTCCAAATCGGGGCGATTGGCATGGCCCGAAACGTGGTAAAGGCCGTCGCATTCGTCGATCACATTCACCCCCATTTCTGAGAAACTGTTAACGATATGGCCAACCGATACCTCGTTTCCGGGGATGGTTTTCGATGAAAACAGGAAAGTGTCACCTTCGTGCATGCTAAGCCCAAGATATTTGCCGCGCGCCAGTTGCGCCGAGGCCGCACGGCCTTCGCCTTGTGAGCCAGTCACGATCAGCATCAGGTTTTCGCGCGGCACACTTACCGCATCCTCCAGCGCAATCGTTGGCGGGAAATTATCCAGCACACCCGTTTTATGGGCGTAGTCCAGCATCCTTTGCATCGAGCGGCCCAGCACACAAACCGAACGCCCCGCATCCACACCGGCTTGCGCCAGTGTTTTCAGGCGCGCCACGTTGGAAGCAAATGTAGTGGCGACCATCATACCGCTTGCCCCTGCAATCAGTTTGGTGATGTTGCTACTCAAGGTCGATTCCGAACGTCCCGAAAGTGGCGAAAACACATTGGTGCTGTCACAGACCAGGGCTTTCACTCCGTTTTGGGCAATTTCGGCAAACAGGGCCGGATCGTAAGGGTCGCCCACAATCGGATCTTTATCCAGTTTGAAGTCGCCAGTGTGAACGATGCGCCCCTTAGGGGTATCGATGATCAGGCCGGCCGCCTCGGGGATCGAGTGGGACAAGGGCAGGTAGCTGACCTTGAAAGGCCCCGCTTCAATTTGGGCCGGATAAGCATCAACAACTTCTATGACGCCTGCATCCTGCCCACGATCTTCCATCTTTGCCCGCGCCACGGCCGCGGTAAAGGCACGTGCATAGACCGGCACCGCCAGTTTGGGATAAAGCAGGCCCAAAGCCCCAATATGGTCTTCGTGGGCATGGGTGATAAAAATCGCCTCAAGGCGGTCTATACGCGCCTCAATATAAGCTGGATCGGCCATGATCAGATCAACGCCGGGAGTGCCATCCATGGCAGGAAAGGTCACGCCAACATCGACCATGATAAAGCGTTCTTTGCCCGCAGGCCCGTAGCCGTAAAGGTACATATTCATACCGATTTCACCCGCACCACCAAGGGGCAGGAAAATCAATTTATTTTGGTTACGCATTAAAGGCTCCGATTTTTCGCTTCGATCAGAACAAGCCCGTGCAAGGTCAGATCATTGTCTATTGTGTCGAACAGGTCTGTGCCGCGTTCGAACAGGGTTGCCAAGCCGCCAGTGCCGATAACTTTCATGGGTGTGCCATGTTCGTCACGGATTTTGGCACAAATACCTTCGATCAGGCCAATATAGCCCCAGAACACACCCGACTGCATACAGGCGACCGTATTGGTACCGATTATTTTGTCGGGTTGTGTGGCATCGATATGCGGCAAAGCGGCGGCGGCTTCGTGCAATGCGCGGATCGACAGGTTGACACCGGGCGCTATGACACCACCGATATAGGCCCCGTCATGGTCGACCACATCAAATGTGGTGGCAGTACCGAAATCGACAACGATTAAATCGCCGCCATAGCGCGCATAGGCACCGACCGTATTGACCAGACGGTCTGCGCCCACCAATGTGCCTTCGTCAACCCGGACAGCAACCCCAAGTTCGCAGTCAGGCTTGCCGACCACAAGCGGGCGACAGTTGAAATAACGGTCAGACAGAACCCGCAAATTGAACACCACTTGCGGTACCACCGACGAGATAATCACGCGGTCAATGGTGATATCCAGCTCTTGCAGACGGATCAGGCTTTTCAACCAGACATAATATTCATCCGCCGTGCGTCTTCGCACGGTTTCACAGCGCCATTCTGCCAGAAATTTGGTACCGTCATGTACGGCAAAAACCGTATTCGTGTTGCCAACATCAATTGCCAGAAGCATGGATCATCCTTCACCAAAGAATATATCAGCCGCAGTGATTTGGCGCGGCCCTCGGGCCGTGTGTAATACAATTGCGCCCGTCTCGTCTACTGTTTCAAAGCGGCCCTTGATTTCTTCGGTCACGGTTCGCGCGGTAATCACCTCGCCCAATTTCACCGCATGGGCAAGCCAATCGCGACGGATGGCATCGAATCCACCCTGTTGAAACTGCTGAAGGCGGACATCATAAGCGGTAGAAAGAGCCGTAAGGAAGGTTTCCGCGTCAACCGTTATCCCTGCATCACTCTCTAGTGATTTCGGCGGCACTGCAGCAGGTTCCAAACCACGCACACTTGGGGCATGGGCAAGATTGACGCCGATACCGATGCATAAATGGCTGGGGCCAACCCCCGCAGTCTCCAGGCATCTCCCCCCACCTTTACCGCCTTTTGTCCCTTCTC
>CAZMMG010000315.1:0-2761 GCA_964567355.1 uncultured Neptunicoccus sp. | reverse complement strand
CTTACCACGGCTTGTAAAAATATTTGATGACACACCCTCCTTGCAGGATCGGGTTAGAGGCACTGGCTATCTGAAACCGGCTCTGGCCAGCAGTTTTGCCGCAGGCGGTTTTGTCGGGCGTGCCTCGGGGCGCGACTTTGATGCAAGACGAGATTTGAATTACAAACCTTATGATATGTTGACCTTTGAAACGCCTGTGTTCCAAACTGGAGATGTCAGTGCACGGGTTTGGGCGCGTATCAATGAAGTGGAACAAAGCTTGTCTCTATGCGCGCAAATGCTGCGAATGATGCCGAAGGGTGCTATAAAGGTTGAGCTGTCCAAGAAGACGGGATCGCCGACAGAAGCTGTGGCGGTTGTTGAAGGATTTCGGGGCGATATTCTGGTTTGGATCAAACTGGACAAGAGCGGAAAAATCGAGCGATGCTATCCGCGTGACCCGTCGCAATTTCAGTGGCCGCTGATAGAGGCAGTGATCGAAAACAATATCGTTGCTGATTTCCCACTGTGCAACAAATCATTTAATTGCAGCTATTCGGGTGCTGATCTGTGAGGATATTACCATGAAAACTCTGCTGTTCGGATCAATATTTAGCGGCACCGCAACAATCGAAGCCCCCGAGCCTTGCCCGGATGCGTTGAAAGAGCTTAGTGCGAAAGTCGATAAAAAAGCCCGCGCCCTGTTGGGCCGCTCGCTGGCCATTCGGGCTGTGGATGCAGGCTCTTGCAACGGCTGTGAAATGGAATTGCATGCGGTGGGAAATGCGGTCTATGACATCGCGCGTTTCGGTATCCGTTTTGTGCCCTCGCCAAGGCACGCGGACATGTTATTGATAACTGGTCCTGTGACCTTGAATATGAAGGTCGCATTAGAGCGCACATATGCCGCGACACCTGCCCCTAAATGGGTTGTGTCGGTTGGGGATTGCGCCTGTAACGGCTGCGTTTTCGGCAGCTCATATGCCTGTGTCGGAAATGTCGACAATGTTCTGGATGTGGATCTACACATCCCCGGGTGTCCACCGACACCCGAAGATCTGCTAAAAGGTTTGTTGGCCCTTATGACCGCTTAGGGGCGTACCCGGTGGCTTGGGCCGTTGATATTTTCATAGTGAACCTGCGTTCGACGTGCGCCCGTTACGCAAGTCTTATCCCCGGTATAGGCCTCGCGCCAGACAAAGCCGACGATGCAAGTATTCGGGCCGTAAGCCCCCGCAGGATTAACCCGAGAGCCTGCAATTGCATTTTCATGAGCGGCCGCCGTACGCGATGCGGGGCGCACGCAAACATGGTCGCCGGGAATGGTATCGCGCCAGACATAGCCGTCTTTACAGGTGTCAGGCCCATAGGGCAGCGGCGTTGGTTCCGGTGTCGCGTCGTTACGGTTTGCTAAGGCACCGCCAATAATCGCACCGATAATGGCGGCGGCAGCGGCCCCTGCCACTGCGTTTCCAGAACCGGTATCTGCAGTGCCTGTATCCCCAGAATCGGCCTCTGCACCGTCAGCCGGGGCATCCGCCGCTGCCAGATAACCTGCACTGACCCAGCCGTCAGGGCCGTCATGTTCCACATAACACCAGCGTGCTTGACACTCGGTGACGTTGACAGGTTCGCCGCCCCTAAGAACATCGACCTTGGCGTAGCTGGTGCTTGGCCCGGTACGCACATTGACCGCCGATACGGCGACCGCATCAAAGGCCAGTGCAGACACGGTACTAAAGGCAAGTCCAGTGCCAGTAATGACGAGGGTTTTAATAAGTTTGAACGGTTTCATAAGTGAGCTCCTTCTGTTTTTTGTTAAGAGGTGGTCCTACTTTTTCGACCAGTTAACAGCCAGTTTAAGATGGATCAGGGTTTCATTTAGGCTGCCAATCTCGTTGGTTCTGTTTTTCTGTCATAAGCTTCATCTGGCGTCAATATTCCGTGGGTCGAATGAGGGCGCTCGGTGTTGTAGTAGGTCAGCCATTTCCCGATCCCGGCGCGGGCCTGTGAACCCGTTTCAAATGCGTTGAGGTAAACGCATTCGTATTTCAGTGACCGCCAGAGCCGTTCTATCATTCGATTATCAACCCAACAGCCTTTACCATCCATTGATATTTTCACCTCGGCATCTTTCAATGCCTGTGTCCATTCAAAGCCGGTAAACTGGCTGCCTTGATCGCTGTTCATGATCTCTGGCGTGCCATATTTGGCGATAGCTTCTTTCAGGGCTTCGACACAAAAATCAGCGTCCATGCTATTGGACAAGCGCCAAGATAAAACCTTGCGACTGTGCCAGTCCATGATGGCAACCAGATACAAAAAACCGCGTTGCATGGGAATGTAGGTGATATCCACGCACCACACTTGGTTGGGCTTAGTGATTGGCAATTTTCTCAGCAGATACGGGTAAATCTTGTGCTGCGGATGCTTCTTGCTGGTGTTGGGCGTCTGGTAAATCGGCACCAAACGCATCAGCCGCATCAACCTGCGCACCCTGTGGCGGCCACATTTATGGCCCTGCCGCTGCATGTAACGCGCCATTTGACGCGAGCCATACCACGGTGTGTTCAGGAACTGCTTGTCTATTATGACCATGAGCTTCAGGTTTTCCGCGCTCTCACCCTTCGGCTGATAATACAAGTTCGACCGCGCCAAAGACAGCAATCCGCATTGCCGCCGAACGCTCAGATCATGATCCTTGCTCACCATTTTTTGCCTCGCGTTCCGAGCAACTGAACCGAGGCGTTGGCTAAAAAATCCCGCTCCACCACAAGCTGGC
>CAZMMG010000314.1:0-2792 GCA_964567355.1 uncultured Neptunicoccus sp. | reverse complement strand
AAGTGTATGGGTTCTGGCCACGCGCAGGACATGGCTGGCGAGACGGAGAAAAGACAATTGTACTTGTCCTGTGTCGTTGAGGTGCTGGTCAATAAGACCGGTGCATTGATCGAGGGGTGGGGGCAAGCCGGGGATATTATGGCGGGTCAACCAAAACAGGCCCTTTCGAACTATGCGGCGGCACTGGGGCTGGCGTTTCAAATTCAGGATGATGTTCTGGATGTTGTGGGGAACGCACAAGCTGCCGGTAAACGTTTGCAAAAGGATGCGGATGCGGGCAAAGCCACGTTTGTTTCCATCCTCGGACTGGACGCGGCTAATGCACGTGCGCAGGCTCTGGTAGAACAGGCCAAAGATGTGCTATCCCCGTATGGTGCGAAAGCGGATGCATTGCGCGCGGTAGCGGATTTCGTTATCGAGCGCGACAAGTAGTAAAGGCCTGAATGTCGTGACCAATGATCGCCCAAATACGCCGCTCTTGGACCAGATCGGTAGCCCCGAAGATCTGAAAAATCTGTCGGATGCGCAACTGCGCATAGTCGCGGATGAGCTGCGTGCCGAAACTATTTCAGCAGTGTCCGAAACTGGCGGGCATCTGGGCGCGGGGCTTGGCGTTGTGGAATTGACCACGGCTATTCACGCGGTTTTTGACACGCCAAAGGATCGTTTGATCTGGGATGTAAGCCACCAAAGTTATCCGCATAAAATCCTAACCGGACGTCGCGACCGTATCCGTACCTTGCGTCAACTGGGCGGTCTTTCGGGGTTCACCAAACGCTCTGAAAGCCCGTATGATCCGTTCGGTGCTGCGCACAGTTCTACCTCGATTTCAGCCGCGCTGGGTTTTGCGGTTGCCCGCGATCTGGGCGGTGCGCCTGAACCGGGGTTAGGCGATGCAATAGCGGTGATCGGTGACGGTGCCATGTCGGCGGGCATGGCCTATGAGGCGATGAACAACGCGGGTGATCTGGGCAAGCGGCTGTTTGTCATCCTTAACGACAATGAAATGTCAATTGCGCCCCCTGTGGGTGCGATGTCGTCCTATCTGTCAATGCTTTACGCAGGCGAGCCGTTTCAGGAATTGAAGGCGGCGGCCAAGGGGGCTGTATCACTATTGCCGTCACCGTTTCAGGAAGGCGCCAAACGGGCGCGCGATATGGTTAAGCATATGACCGTTGGTGGTACGCTTTTTGAACAGTTGGGATTTTCCTATGTCGGGCCAATCGACGGCCATGATATGGATCAGCTGTTGAATGTTTTGCGCACCGTTAAACAGCGCGCAACCGGCCCGATGTTGATCCATGTGCTGACCAAAAAGGGCAAGGGCTATGCCCCGGCAGAGGCCTCGGATGATAAATACCACGGGGTCAGCAAGTTCGACGTGGTGTCCGGCAAGCAGTATAAAGTGGCGCCAAACGCCCCAAGCTACACACGCGTTTTCGCCGATAGTCTGATCAAGGAAGCGACAACGGATGATAAGATTGTTGCCGTTACCGCCGCGATGCCCGATGGCACCGGGCTTGATCTGTTCGCGGAACGCTTTCCGAATCGCTGCTTTGATGTGGGCATTGCCGAACAGCATGGGGTTACCTTTTGTGCCGCATTGGCGGCGGGCGGGATGAAACCGTTCTGTGTGATGTACTCCACATTTCTGCAACGCGGCTACGATCAAGTGGTTCACGATGTCGCCCTGCAACGTCTGCCGGTGCGCTTTGCCATTGACCGCGCCGGGCTTGTCGGGGCTGACGGGCCAACCCATGCGGGCAGTTTTGATATTGCCTATTTGGCCAATTTGCCTGACTTTGTGGTGATGGCGGCAGCCGACGAGGCAGAGCTGGTGCATATGGTGGCAACGGCCGCGTCGATCAACGACCGGCCCAGCGCATTTCGCTATCCGCGCGGTGAAGGCGTCGGCGTGGATATTCCCGAAAAAGGTGAAATACTGGAGCTTGGCAAGGGGCGCATCATTCAAAAAGGTGGCCGCGTGGCGATCCTGTCTTTTGGCACCCGCTTGCAAGAGGTCATGAAAGCCGCTGAAAGTCTGGCGGCAAAAGGCATCACCCCAACGGTGGCGGATGCGCGTTTTGCAAAACCGCTGGACGAAGATTTGATCACTGAACTTGCCACAAGCCACCAGGCGTTGATCATCATTGAAGAGGGTGCGGTTGGCGGGTTTGGCAGTCATGTAATGCAGTTCATGGCTGAAAGCGGGTTGATGGACGGGGCTGTGAAAGTCCGCTCTATGGTGTTTCCCGATATATTTATCGACCAGAATACACCCGAGGGGATGTACCGGGTTGCCGGGATGAATGCTGCCGACATAGAGGCGAAAGTGCTGGATGTTTTGGGAGTTGCCAGCCTTGCGAAACGAGCCTGACGTCAGGTTTCTTTTGCATTTGCGAATATTTTTGTTCAATTTATACCCAGATGTATTGGGGACTAAGATATGGAACAAACTTCGCGTGTAAAATTTTATCGGTGGACCGTGTTCTTATTGGGCGCATTCTATTTTATCCATTCATTCATCAATATTGTCCCTGGTGAAATCGGCTGGCAGTTCAGGCATTTGACAAACTGGGCGATGAGCATGAGCACATTGTCAGCTTTTTTCATGCTGCGCCGTTCCATGGGCCGCGATCAAAACCGTCATGAAGTTTGGGCATCTTCCCCTGTTATTCTACATATAATGGTGGTGTTTTTATACTGGAAAATCAACCAGTCCGACCCAACCGCATTTTATCTGAACGTGGTCGCGGAAAGCTCGCTCTGCGAGCTATAATCCCTGCACCTGA
>CAZMMG010000313.1:0-2799 GCA_964567355.1 uncultured Neptunicoccus sp. | reverse complement strand
TGTCTGTTGCAGTTGTTAGTCGTTCTGTGTGGATTGTTTGTTTTGTTGTTTGTGTTTGTTTGTTTTTTTTTCATGGAGAAGTGGGTATATGAGATTTGTCTTAGTCGCGTGTGTTCGGAGATGTGTATAAGAGTGCAGATCAGGTGCGCGGTGGTTGCAACTCTGGCAATTGTATTTCAATTTATGCACCAAAGCTGGTTTTGCCATCAAATCATCAAGGCGATAAGCCAGTACCCACTTCTTGTGCGTTGAATGTTCATCCTGATTTTATTATCTGTATGCGGTATTGTCTTTGACACGGTTGTGCGTTTGTGGCATTTATCTTTAGCGCAGATTATGCCTGCTACTAAGCTGTCTGGTTAAGTTAACAGCGTAAAAAAATGGGAGAAAACATGAAACATTTTATCATCGGGGGCGTTAGTGCCCTTGCGATATCGGCCATTGCCATGAGTGCATCGGCACAAGATATTGTTCTGGGTGCGGCTGTGTCGCAATCAGGAAAATATTCAACAAATGGTCAACATACCATGAACGGTTACAATATGGCCGTTGAACGGATCAACGCCAATGGCGGTGTTGAAGTTGCTGGCAAAAAACACAAGCTTGTAATCAAGTATTATGACGATGAGTCAACGCCCGCGCGTGGTGCAGAACTGGCCGAGCGGTTGATTTCGCAAGACGGCGTTCAATTTATGCTTGGGCCATATTCCAGTGGTTTGACCAAAGCGATTGCCCCTGTTAGCGAAAAACACGGTGTGCCGATGGTTGAAGCCAATGGTGCTTCGCGGTCCTTGTTCACAAACGGCTACAAGAACCTTTTTGCGGTTCTTTCAACGTCCGAGCAATATCTGGCTTCGTCCATTACTATGGCCGCAGATCAGGCAAAAGCTGACGGTCGTGATCCGTCCACTTTGAAAATCGCTATGGCGTTTGAAAATGATCCGTTCAGTCAGGATATTCGCGCCGGTGTTATGGATGACGCGGCAAAATACGGCATGAAAATCGTCATTGATGATAAGTTGCCTAAAGACCTGACAGATATGACCCCGACCATGACCAAGGTTCGCGCACTTAAGCCTGATCTTCTAGTGGTATCTGGTCACTCTAAAGGGGCGGCGACAACTATTCGTCAGCTAAGCGAGCAGAATGTTTACGTGCCAATGCTGGCCATGACGCATTGTGACAGTGCCGACATCATTGGCAAGTTCGGTGCTGCAGCCGAGGACACGCTTTGTGCCGCTCAATGGGCGCCAACCTTGACATATTCCGATAGCTTGATGGGTTCTGCCGCTGATTTTGCCAAAGCCTTCAACGAAAAATACGGCTATGCACCACCTTACCAAGCTGCTGAATCTGCCGCTGCAATTGAGGTGTTTGCGGATGCTTTCAACCGTGCCGGCTCGCTGGATCAGGCAGCCGTGCGTGATGCGCTGGCCGCAACCGATATGCAGACCTTCTATGGCAACATAAAATTTGATGCCACTGGTAAAAACACTGCAAAACCAATGGTTCTTTATCAGGTTCAGGGCGGCGTTTTGAAAGTTGTCGGGCCAGCTAAATGGGCCGAAACCAGCGTTAATTTCCCGCGTGCTAAAAACGGAAATTAAGCCGGACTTATCATAAAAGCGGGGGGGTGTTGTTACGCCCCCCCGTTTTTGTAACTGCAGATACACTTAAAAGGCCTTCTTTCACATGGATAATATCCTTAGTAATCTTAGCTTGCTGACCACGCTTGCGCCGGTGATTAACCTTGAGTTGATCGCCAATGGCCTGCTGGTTGGCGCAATTTTCGGGTTGATTGCCTACGGAATGGCACTGGTCTGGGGGGTCATGGATATCATCAATGTGGCCCAAGGCGCGTTTGTCATGTTGGGCGGGTACACGTCTTTTTACTTTATACGCACCATGCAGGGGCTGATGCCAAATACGCCGCATATCATGTGGATTGTGTTGTCGATGGTTGTCGCGTCGCTTGCGGTTGGACTGTTTGCCATGATGGTTTTCAAACTGGTCATCGAAAAGGTTCTGGATCGGGATTTGTTTGTATCATTGCTGGCAACATTTGGGGTCGAATTGGTGATGCAACAAGGCATGAACCAGATTTTTTCCGCAGAAGAGCGGGTGGTGGATGCCCATTTGCACACATTTACCTTTCTTGACTACATGGTGAACATTCCCGGCTCGCGCGCATTGGGCGCCTTGTTGGGGGTTGCTGCTGCGGTGGTAATTGTGCTGTTGGTTCGGTATTCAAGATTTGGCCGCGCCATGCGCGCCACGGCCCAAAACGCCCGCGCGGCCCGGATCATGGGGATCGATACACGTAAAATATATGCACTGACATTTGCCTTGAACGGGGCGATTTGCGGCGTTGCCGGATCGATTGTTGCTTTTGTTTACATTATCCATCCGTTCCAGGGGCTGATCTATACATTGCGTAGCTTTGTCATCGTGATTTTGGCTGGTGTGGGCAATATTGTAGGTGTGATTTTTGCCGCCCTGGGCTTGGGCGTTTACGAAAATTATGCCGGTTTTATCCTTGGCCCGGAATACCAAAACGGCATGGTGTTTATCATCGTGCCGATTGCTTTGCTTGTGCGTGCGGCGATTATGCGGCGCAAACGCCAATATCTGAAATAACGGGAATTAACTATGATTAAAAAACATTCCATGCAGTGGCTCTTGGCCTTGGGTTCGGTGGCTATTGCGGTGGCAGCGCCATTCGTTTTGCCACATAATATGGCTCAGCTTACCGATGTAATGGTGTTTATCCTGATCTCGTTACGCTGGGACATGCTGGGG
>CAZMMG010000312.1:0-2814 GCA_964567355.1 uncultured Neptunicoccus sp. | reverse complement strand
TTGTTGTGTTTTTTTTGTTTTCTGGTTTTTTTTTTTAAGCTGAAGACGGCATACTGTTTTCGCTTTAGTCTCTTTGGCTCGGAGATTTGTATTATAGACAGCTTGCTCGGCCATCATTGTCTCATGCGCATCCAATTGCGCATCGCTCAACGACGCAAGTTTTTCATCCGCAAACTGCCCCAAGATCATATCCATTTCCTTGATCCCGCGATGCCATGAGCGCATGCGCAGTCTTTTCAATCTTGTTTCACGGTTTTCCATCATAACATTCCTCATTTACGGGTTAAATACGCCAGTCACCAAATTTCACAAGTCCCGACTTGCACCTGCCCCCCCATCATCTTACACATCAAGCATTACTTAAGGGAAAACCCATGTCATTTCTGTCCAACACCCTAACCCGGGTCAAACCGTCGCCCACCATTGCCATTTCCACCAAGGCGGCGGAACTGAAAGCCTCGGGGCTAGATGTTATTGCCCTTAGTGCCGGCGAGCCGGATTTTGACACCCCCGACAACATCAAACAGGCCGCGATTGGCGCGATTGAAGCAGGCAAAACCAAATACACCGCCCCTGACGGCATTTTCGAGCTGAAACAGGCGGTTTGCGCCAAGTTGAAACGTGATAACGGATTGGATTACACCCCCAAACAAGTATCCATCGGAACCGGCGGGAAACAGATACTTTACAACGCCTTGATGGCCACACTTAACCCCGGTGACGAAGTCATTATCCCCGCCCCCTATTGGGTGTCCTACCCCGATATGGTGCTTTTGGCAGGCGGCGAACCCGTTATTGCCGAAGCCACCATGGAAAACGCTTACAAACTGACTGCGGATCAATTGGAAGCAGCGATCACCGATAAAACCAAATGGCTGATATTCAACTCGCCGTCCAACCCGTCGGGGGCGGGCTATTCGCAGACCGAATTGAAAGCCCTTACCGATGTTTTGCTGCACCACCCCCACGTCTGGGTGATGTCTGATGATATGTATGAACATCTTGTTTATGATGACTTCAAATTTTGCACCCCAGCAGAAGTGGAACCACAGCTTTATGAGCGCACTTTAACCGTAAACGGTGTGTCCAAAGCCTATGCCATGACTGGCTGGCGTATCGGCTATGCCGCAGGGCCAGAGCCACTGATTGCCGCCATGCGTAAAATCCAGTCACAAAGTACTTCAAACCCCTGCTCGATCAGCCAATGGGCCGCGGTAGAGGCCCTCAATGGTCCGCAGGATTATATTGAAATGAGTCGGCCTATTTTTCAAGGGCGTCGCGACCTAGTCGTTAAGATGCTGAATGAAGCCAAAGGCATAAGTTGCCACACACCAGAAGGCGCATTTTACGTTTACCCGTCGATTGCAGATTGCATCGGCAAGGTCACCCCCTCGGGCAAGATCATTGAAACCGACGAGGATTTTGCCACCGAACTACTGGCTATACACGGTGTTGCCGTGGTGTTCGGCGCGGCCTTTGGTCTAAGCCCTAATTTTCGTGTAAGCTATGCAACCTCGAACGACGCCTTGATCGATGCCTGCACCCGCATCCAAAGCTTCTGCGCTTCGTTGACCTGATGGCAAACCCATATTAGACTAAAACAAAAAGGGTAATTGGCGAATATGGGCAATGACACAAAATTATTCTTTCGGGCACGCGAAAACGGTGCCGCCGTGTTTCGCATCGACACCGAAAACCGCCAACGCCGCTTGGAATTACAACAAATTGCGGTGGTAAACATCCGCAACGGCAATATTAAACCCCAAGGCGATCAAATCCTGACCGCAACCGAAAGCGAACAGATAGACGACTGGATGGTCACGCGGCGCAAACTGCTGGCAGCGCGAAAATTTGACGATATCAAACGCGCCATTGACCATTTGAATGAAACCGCCCAGTGGCTGCAATCAGATGCCACAGATGCACAAATCGAAGAGTTTTCCGATGATCTGTTGATGGCAATGCACGATCTGCGCACCGTTCTGGTGCGCAAAAAATCGAATATGCTACAGAAAAAATAACCTATTCCATCACTATTTGGCTGCCTTAATCGTCATCCTCGGCATCTGCATTGAGGACAATAGGCAGCTTATGCACGATGGGTAGATATGCAAAAACTGCAAGTACGATATGCAAAAGCAACCTGCAATTATGATCCAGATCAAAGAATTCACAGCGGTTCTGTGTATCGTACAGTTATGGATGCTTAATATCCATCTTCTGTACTAGGTATCCATTCAAGTTACTGTTAATCCACACATAACAAAGGAATGAGACCATGAAACGTTTACTAACATCAGTCGCTATTGCGGCAATATCATTTGCAGGCCCAGCTTTTAGTGCCGGGGATCTTAGCCGCGCCAATGTCATCGATGTTGTGCTTGAAATGGGCAGCAATGATGATGGCATGTATTTCGCGCCCAAATCTTTCGAGTTTGAAACTGGCCAAGCTTACAAACTGATCCTGAAGAATGTCGACGAGATCAAGCATGAAGTATCTTTGCACGAAATGGGTGAGCGTATTTTTACCCGTAAAATCGAAATATCCGATACTCAGGGCAATTTCGTTTCGGAAATAAAAGGCAGTGTAATAGAAGTGGAAGTCGGGGCCGGACAAACTGTTAACTGGTTTTTTGTGCCTGTCCAAACCACCGGAGACCCCGTTGAAATCACTTGCGAAATTCCGGGTCACTACGAGTCAGGCATGCATGCCACAGCTGTTATAAAATAGCTGACACCTGTCTACATATCACCAACATGGCACGGAAAACTCTCGGCCCCTACACTATAAAATTTATTTCTTATTTCCGCCCC
>CAZMMG010000311.1:0-2819 GCA_964567355.1 uncultured Neptunicoccus sp. | reverse complement strand
CTGGGCTTCTTTTATGCCTTCAGACTATCTGGCTGACCTTTTGCTTTTTCAAGCCATTCGGCCCCTGTCTGTAACTGTACTTTTAATTCGGCAATCGCAACATCCAGCTCTGCGCGTTGGCATTCCATGGCCTTAAACCGCTCTATACCCAGATCATAGCTGCGCTGGATTTGGGTTTTTTGCCGATCGCCCATGTAATAGAGATCAAGTAATTCGTGGATGTCATTTAGTGAAAACCCGAAACGTTTGCCGCGCAAAATCAACTTCACCCGTGCCTGTTCGCGCTTGGTATAAAGCCGTTTTTGACCTTCGCGAATCGGGGCGATCAATTCTTTATCTTCGTAAAAACGCAAAGTTCTGGCGGTAACTTGAAACAGATCACACATTTGACGAATTGTTAGTAGCGCATCCATTGCAATCACCCGTTCATTTTCCGAAGCCTTATATCTTTCTAATAAGCTAGATTGAACAGATCAAGAAATCATGGCTTTGTGATAAAATTTACGTAGCGTTACTTAGCCAACGTGGCTTTGGTTTGCCTGCGTAAATCATTCAGCTCTCGAATGGTTTCTTCAAGCTGAAGCTTGCGGTATTCCAGTTCCTTGATCTGGTTCTCGGACAATTCCAGCCAGGCTTCCATTTGGGTTTTGTGATTGGTGTCTTGGTCGTAAAGTTCCAGCCATTGGCGGATTTCTTCCAGTGAAAATCCAAACCTGCGCCCACGCAAAATCAATTCCAAACGCGCCATTTCACGGACACCATATAGACGGGTGCGACCTTTTTTGCCGGGTTGTAGCAACTCGATATATTCATAATAGCGCAATGTTCTTGGGGTAACATCGAACTTCGCACACATTTCTTTGAGTGTCAGTTTGTCTTGATCCGTCATAGGCTCTCCGTGATTGGGGGGAGTCTATGGAATTTATTGATAATTTCAAGTTCAACAAAAAATTTACTGCAAAATATCCTGTGTGTTAGCGATAATTAGGGCTTGCCAATTTTGCGACATCGGAAATAGTAGGGCCAAGAGCCACGCCTAGTCCCCATTAAACATCAGAGGCCATATGTCCGCTACCCCCAAAGATGCCGCCCAACATTTTGCTACCGCCCTGCCGCATTGCAAAGAGTTGAATATGCGTATGGATTTGCTTGAACCGTCGCATGCGGTCATGTCGATGCCTTACGACGAACGACTAATCGGTGACCCAAACACGGGCGTGATACATGGTGGCGCGGTATCGGCCCTGATGGACAGTTGTGGTGGGGCATCGGTGTTTATGCATCCCGATAATGGCGGCGCATCGGTGACGCTGGATTTGCGGATCGATTATATGCGCCCTGCCAAACCGGGATTGCGTATCCATGCACAATCTGATTGTTTTCACGTCACCCGTAATGTTGCCTTTGTGCGCGTTGTTACATGGGCGGAAAGCAAGGACGAGCCGGTCGCAACCGCCACCGGCGCGTTTTCTTTTACTCATAAACGCAAAGGGCGGGCGGCGTGATGCAAAAAAAACCGGAACCCTTGCAGGTGATCAAAGAGCGTCGCGACGGGGCCTTGTTACGCCTTGTAGAGGCTGTGCCCTATATCGGGTTCATGGGTATCAGCTTTCAGCGGCGCGGCGATGAGCTGACCGCGACCATGGCCTATGCCGACATGCTGATTGGCAACCCGACCGTACCGGCCATTCACGGCGGGGCTACCGCGGCTTTTCTGGAAACCACCGCCATTATCGAACTGGCGTGGGCCGAAATATGGGCCAAAAGCGAGGCGGAAAAACTAAGCGGTGCGGATATTGCCGCGCTGCCGTTTCCCACCCTGCCAAAAACCATTGATTTTACTACGGATTATTTGT
The DNA here is from genome assembly GCA_964567355.1 of uncultured Neptunicoccus sp. Lineage (GTDB taxonomy): Bacteria > Pseudomonadota > Alphaproteobacteria > Rhodobacterales > Rhodobacteraceae > Amylibacter. Next base: position 963 of record CAZMMG010000311.1, on the reverse strand, counting down.
CGGTGGGCCACCCGCGCGATGTCTATGCCCGGGCGCGCATCAACCGTTCGGGGCGGCGTTATGCATCCGTGCATGTGGAAGCATGGCAGGATAACCGCGCCAAACTGGTGGCACAGGCCACCGGGCATTTTTTGATGCCGGCCAAGGATGGCTGACCACCTGACCCACAAACGCATCCTGAGCGTTGCTTTGCCGATCGTTCTGTCAAACGCGACCGTGCCCATATTGGGGGCGGTGGATACAGGTGTGATCGGGCAATTAGGTGCCGCAGCCCCGATCGGGGCAGTGGGACTTGGCGCGATCATTCTGTCCAGCCTATATTGGGTGTTCGGCTTTTTACGCATGGGCACCACGGGGATGACGGCGCAGGCCATTGGGGCCAAAGATCACCCTGAAACCGCCGCCCTGCTAAGCCGCTCTTTGATGATCGGCATCACCGCAGGGCTTGCGATCATTGTGCTGCAAATCCCGCTGTTCTGGGCCGCGTTCAAACTGGCCCCTGCCTCTAATGAAGTGGAAACGCTGGCCACAACTTACCTGAAAATTCGGGTGTTTTCCGCCCCCGCCGCCATTGCGCTTTTTGGCATCAACGGCTGGCTTATTGCGCATGAGCGCACCCGCGCGGTGCTGATCTTGCAATTCTGGATGAACGGCTTGAACATCGTGCTTGATTTGCTGTTTGTGTTGTCGTTTCACTGGGGGATTGAAGGGGTTGCCAGTGCCACATTCTTGGCTGAATGGAGCGGGCTTGCCTTGGGCCTGTGGTTGTCGCGCACAGGCTTTACGGGGGGGCTATGGCGTAATTGGGCGCAAATTTTTGACCGCATAAAACTGCGCCGCATGGCGGTGGTTAACGGCGACATCATGCTACGCTCGGTGATGTTGCAAGCCGCTTTTACATCCTTCCTGTTTCTGGGCGCACGTTTCGGCGATACCGCGCTGGCCGCCAATCAGGTGTTGCTG
>CAZMMG010000310.1:0-2858 GCA_964567355.1 uncultured Neptunicoccus sp. | reverse complement strand
GCCCATCTCATGGGTGACCACGACCATGGTCATACCGTCATGGGCCAGCTCGATCATGGTGTCCAGAACCTCGGACACCATTTCGGGGTCAAGCGCCGATGTGGGTTCGTCAAACAGCATGACTTTTGGGTTCATGCACAAAGACCGCGCAATCGCCACCCGTTGTTGCTGGCCGCCTGACAGTTGGCCCGGATGCTTATCGGCCTGTTCAGGAATACGCACGCGGTCAAGATATTTCATCGCAGTTTCGTGCGCTTCTTCTTTCTTTATGCCACGCACCCACATCGGCCCTGCCATCAGGTTTTCCAGAACAGTCAAATGCGGGAACAGGTTGAAGTGCTGGAACACCATGCCCACATCCATGCGTACCTGATCGACGTTTTTCATCTTTTCGTGCATCTCGATGCCGTTTACGACGATGCTGCCTTCCTGGTGCGCTTCCAGCCAGTTCAGGGTGCGGATCATAGTTGATTTACCGGATCCCGAGGGGCCGCAAATCACGATTTTATCGCCGCTGTTGACGGTAAAGTTGATGTTCTTCAACGCTTGAAAATCCCCGTACCATTTGTTGACATTGGTCATTTGGATAATTGGTTCTGACATGAGCTTACCCTCTTAATGGCTGATGGTGCGGTAATGGCGTTCAATACGGCTTTGGATGTATTCCAGACACATCGACAGGCACCAGTAAATCAGTGCTGCCGTGATCAACATTTCCATATGCTTAAAGTCCTTGTTGCCCAAGGTGCGTGCCAAGAACATCAATTCCCAAACCCCGATAACAGACACTAATGAGCTGTCTTTGAGCATGGCAATAAACTGGTTTCCGGTGGGTGGGATGATCAGGGGCATGGCTTGCGGCAATATAATTCGGCGCATGGTCAGACCGAACCCAAAGCCCATAGAACGCGAGGCTTCCCATTGCCCCTTGTTAATCGATTGGATGCCGGCGCGAAATATTTCCGTCATATAGGCCCCGTAACATAAGGTTAGGGCCAGAACGCCGGCGGGAATCGCGTCAATAACATACCCCAATTGTGGTAAGCCCAGATAAATCAGATAGACTTGCATCAACAACGGCAGCCCCCGAAAGAAAGAGGTGTAAAAACTAGCGATGGCAAAGGCGAAACCATTGGATGACAGTTTTGCAATAGCCCCGAAAATAGCCACGATTGACGCCAAAGTGATGGATATCGCCGAGATATAAAGCGTGGTAAACACCCCTTGCGTGATCATGAACCAAATTTTGAACTGGATGAATTCCAAATCCAAACCGAAGCTATAGAAAAAACTTAAAAACAGCAGCAATAGCTCTATCCAGACGACAAAAACCTGAATACTAAATTTGAAAAATCCGATTGCAATAATATTTGCAACAAACAGCATCGAAACCACTAACGCCGTGGAGATATCCCCAAATAGACCGGACTCTTTGGGTTCACCAATGACAGGCCGCATAAATTCACCGAAAATGCTGTCACTTAGGCCAAAAAAACTAAAAATAATCAGGCTGGCGAGCAGCATAATTATAATGACCTTGGGTTTATGTACCGGCTGGTCGCTAACAACTGTATCTGCGTATAGCATTCATTCCCCCTGCTGAAAAAATCCGACCCAATTTTTGGATCGGATTATAATCAAATTATATCGTGTCAGATTATTTTGCCCTTATTGAGCAGCCGTATAATCAATACTGAACCATTTTTCAGATAAGGTTTTCAGGGTTCCGTCAGATTTCATATCAGCCACAAAACCAGCCAATTTGTCGTTTAGCTCTTTATCACCTTTGTCAATTGCCAGTGCTAGCGGCTCGTAAAACACCGGATCACCAAGTACCCGCAGCGGGTAGTTGTGTTCGATACCGGCTAAAATCGCTGGCAATGAACCGACCATACCGTTAATCCTTACCCCGTCCCCCAAGCGTAAATCATCCATTGCAGCGGTGCTGTCTTTGTATGATTTCAACTCGCCTGCGGTCAGTTGATATTCAAATTCCGGAACACCTTCAGCGTCAATCGTCAGGTCATGTTGCATATACAGCTCGAACGTCGTAGCTGTGCTTGCGCCAATTTTTTTACCGTTCAGATCAGCAATTTTTTTAAAGGGGCTGTCTTTATGAACGGCAACAGATGCGGGCGTATAGTAATAAACCGCTGGAAATGTAAGCACTTCTGCACGGGTTTTTGTTGGTGTCATTGACCCCACAGACAAATCCCAGCGACCACTCCAATGACCCGCAGTAATAATATCCCAAGACGGTGTCACAAATTCAACTTTAACACCCAAACGTTTGGCCAATTCACGGGCCACGTCAACGTCAAAACCGTCCATTTTGTTTTCATCATTCAAAAATGATTGTGGTGCCCAGTTTGGATCCGTTGCCACTTTCAATGTGCCCGCAGCCATAATCCGGTCAAGCACCTCACCTGCATATGTCATACTGGTGGTCATTGCCAATGCGGCAGCTGTCGCTATTGTAAATATACGTCGGTTAAGTTTCATGATCTTCTCCCTTATGTGAAGCTATGGTTTTCATTTTATCTTGTGCAGCAATGCATTAGATTTTTTTCTATTGCATTGATATAATGGGTTTAACCTGTCACCAAATTTGCTTCATGTAAAGCTTAACGGCTCTTTTGTGCAAGAGGCCGCACCTCTGGCAAAAGGAATAGCGTCAGCAATCTTGCTTTCATCACGAGATTAATTCACCGGATCATCTATGGTCGCGGCTTCAAAATAAGCCCGAAGACATGCAAATCCCACTTGACGCCTCCCCCCAACTCGCTTAGTCACGCCTCACCTGTGGCGGGGTAGCTCAGGTGGTTAGAGCAGCGGAATCATAATCCGCGTGTCGGGGG
>CAZMMG010000309.1:0-2903 GCA_964567355.1 uncultured Neptunicoccus sp. | reverse complement strand
AGTCATTTGCGCGGTCCTTGATTTTCACCTTTATAGGCCAGGTTTTGTGTTATTTCATTCTGAAAATCAAAATGTTGAAAGAATAAGTTCATTTTGACACCTAATCGGGTTACTCTGATTTTGCACGGTATTCCATTTGTCTTTTATCGCTAAAATGCTACTGGGTGCCAAAACCTGTGTAATTTACGAGAGCGGCCTTCCCATGCGCTTATCCAAATATATTCCTGACTATAGCTGGGTCATGCAGATGAACGGAAGAAAGGCTTTTTCCGATACATATGCAGGGTTTATCAATGCCGCCCTTGTACTGCCCCAAGGGGTTGCTTTTGCCACGATTGCGGGGTTGCCGCCGGTTTACGGGCTATATACGGCGATGATTACCGGCTTGATCGCCGCCATTTTCGGATCGTCGATGATTATGATTTCGGGGCCTGCAACGGCTATTTCGGCGGTGTTGTTTGCAACGCTCAGCAATTTTGCGGTGCCTGAAACCGCGCATTATATCCAGTTAGCTTTTATGCTGACCATTATGGTCGGGGTTTTCCAAATCGCGGCCGGTCTGGGGGGGCTTGGGTCACTGGTAACCTTTGTTTCGCATTCGGTGATGACCGCATTTACGGCGGCGGCGGCGGTGTTGATTGCGGTCAGTCAGGTTGCCGGAACCATTGGTATTGATGTGGAACGTGGCGGTAATATTGTCGAGCGCCTGATACAGCTGGGGGCGCATGTGACCGAGACCAACACGCTGGCCCTGATAATTTCTGGGGTTACTTTAGTGATAGCGGTTCTATCGCAAAAACTGTTTCCCAAGCTGCCGGGGTTTTTAATCGCTTTAGTGGGCGGGTCTTTGTTGGCATGGCTGATCGACGCAGGCAGTAAGGGCGTTTCGATGGTCGGGGCTTTGCCGCCACTGGCCTTGGAATTTACTCCGCCGACGGGTGTTTTGTCTGACATTGGTAGTTTGGCGCCGGGGGCTGCTGCGATTGCGCTTGTTGGCTTGCTTGAAGCTATTTCAATAGGCCGGGCTTTTGCGGTGCGCCGCAAAGAGCAATTTGATCCCAATCAGGAAATGATCGGGCAGGGGTTGTCAAATTTTGTTGGCGGCTTTTTCCAATGTTTTGTTGGATCAGGCTCTTTTACCCGTAGTGGATTGAATGCAACCATGGGGGCAAGCACGCCTTTGTCGGGGATAACCGCAAGTCTGTTTCTAGGTTTGATCCTGTTGTTCGTCGCCCCGCTGGTGGCCTATATTCCGACGCCCGCGATGTCAGGGCTGATCATGCTTGTTGCCTGGCGCTTGATTGATGTGAAAGAGATCACCCATATTATGACTTCAAAAAGTCCGGAAATGGTGATTTTGTTGCTGACCTTGACAGCCGGGCTTTTGGTGCAGTTGGATTTTGCGATTTATGTCGGCGTCATTGCCTCGTTATGTGTGTTTATCTATGACAGTGCGCATCCGGTTTTACCGATAACAGTGCCGGTTGTATCGGCGTCGGGTGAGCGTAAGTTTCGCGATGCGGAGACCCATAATCTGGAACAATGCCCGCAACTGGTAACGTTTCGGCTGGATGGGCCGCTTTATTTTGGCTCGGTCGAGCATGTGGAGCGCAAAATCAAAGAGATGCGCAAAAAACGCCCGAAACAGATCCATATGGTTTTTTATCTGAAAGGTGTCGGCAAAATCGATCTGGCAGGGGCGGATTTGTTAATAGAAACCATCCGCGAGGTAAAATCCAAGGGCGGCTCGTTTCGCATTGTGGCTTTGTTTCCACCGCTGATAAGCAGCTTACGCAAGTTTCATGTCATTGAGGAGTTGGGCGAAGATCATCTGTTCAACTCCAAAGGCGAAGCGATTACCGATGCAACCAAAGATTTGGATCGCCGCATTTGCAAAGCGTGTCTTAGGGACGTGTTTTTGGAATGTGATTCCATTCGGGATGAAGAAACCGATTAATCTTGCTGCGGGCGACAAAATGGCAGCTTGCTGGAAGAACTGTCGTTTTGTAAAAACTTAGAAACACACGAAAGATAATCTTATGAAAATCGCTTATACCATGTCCCCGACCCCGGGAGATACAGATCAGATTTTGGCACGTTTGGCCGCGAAATTGGCCGAGGATGGTTTGCGAACATGCGGCGTTGCACAGATCAATAGCAACCGGGAAGATTGCCAGCATCCTTGTGATATGGATGTCAAAGTGCTGCCTGATGGCCCGATTATCCGCATATCGCAGTCTTTGGGGCGTGAAGCCCGGGGGTGCAGGTTAAATCCCGAAGCCCTTGAAACTGCCGTAGCAGCGGCTATGCAGCGGTTAAGTCAGGGTGTGGACGTGGTTATTTTGAACAAATTCGGCAAGCACGAGGCCGATGGTCGCGGCTTCCGCGATTTGATCGCAGAAGCCTTATCACAGGATATTCCCGTCATCACAGGCGTAAACAAAACCAATTTGGCAGCTTTTTTGGAGTTCACCGGCGGCTGTGCAGTTGAAGTGCCCGCAACAGTCGAAGCCTTGAACGAATGGTTAGCCCCATAAGCAAAGTTTAGAATTATGCTTCGGTCGGGCTGTTGCTGAATGCAACGCGGCACAAGCCCCAAAGCACGATCGAAAAAATCACATGCGGGCCTAAAGCCCCGATGATCAGTTTGGGACTGATTGCCAAGCCAAAAAAGCCCCACCCGATGATCGGAAAAAACACGACCAAAGCGACAAGCCATAGAAACAGTGCCAGCAATAGGGCGCGTTTATAGCTTAACTGATCGCGAAACAGGGTCACAAATATCACTGACCATACGGTGACATAGATCACATGAAACAACAGGCCGACCGGAAGTGGTAGGCTGGTGCCCATAATTGCTTCGGCAAATGCCAGACTTGGCGGTTTGGGCAACGGTGTAAGAC
>CAZMMG010000308.1:0-2914 GCA_964567355.1 uncultured Neptunicoccus sp. | reverse complement strand
CCATTTGTATCTTGATCATCTGAAAGTAGCCGAATTACTTGTGCTAATTCTGTTAAAAGGTCGGCATCCACGAATTTCTGTAAACGTTGTTTTAGTTGAGCACGCTTTTCAACACCTAATTTACGAGCAAAGCCAGCATCAGTATTAAATTTTTCAAGTTCTGCCCTAAAATTCAAAGAAATATTTTTCTCTAAGTTCTCGGTAACCTCTTTAATACTTTCATCTACAGTTACCCAAAAAGATTGATCATATTTTTCTAGGTAAGCAAGTGCTTTCTTTCTTGTTGCATCTTTACTGAATGAATATGAAAAATTGTCCCATATACTCTTTGATTTTTGTTTATTTGCTACCTGATATTTCAATCTAATATACTCAATACAAATAACATGCTTCCATAGAGCTTGGAAAAATTTATCCAAAGGTACATCAAGTGATTTTAAAAATGATATAATCGTACTATTGCTGATGTAACTCATGGATATTTCATCCAGCTCTACGCAATGGCATCTATCAACGGTTTTTTCGATCATTCTTAAGAACGCAGTTTTACCTATTCCTGTACTTCCAAGAATGAACATTTTTGATGAGTGTATATCTTTTATTTCTGCAAGTGATGGATGATCGTAAAAGCAATCAAATAAAAACTCGCCATCTGCTTCTGCCGTCATCCGCCCGATATTGACGCTAGCATCGTATTCTATTGGATTCGCCATAAAGTATAGTTGTCCTTAAATTTTTAACTTATGGTTGCGAACAAATCAGGTGCTTGTCAACATAAGTTACGCAATAAATAGGTAAATCTGTGTATTAGGTATACTCAATGATCTGCTTTCATCCACTACCTAGTGGACTATGCGCCAGCGCAGCGAATCTCTGCTTTCCACCCTAAACGCCATCCTACTTTCATAACCAATCCCTATCACCAATACCATTAAAATTCATACCCCTTAACCCCCTGTCCTATCTGGGATATTTCATGATAGACTGCGCCGATGTCCACCCCAGATACCATGTGCCGCGATTGTTTCGCCCTTTTCAAAGCAGCCCGCCGCTGCCCCGAATGCCGCAGCCCCCGCATTCTTACCCACGCAGAGTTGACCACACTTTCCATCGCCCACATGGATTGCGATGCCTTTTATGCTAGCGTTGAAAAACGCGACAACCCCAGCCTACGTGACAAGCCCGTCATAATAGGCGGCGGCCGTCGCGGCGTGGTTTCCACCGCCTGCTATATCGCCCGCATCAAGGGCGTCCATTCCGCGATGCCGATGTTCAAAGCCCTGAAACTCTGCCCCGAAGCAGTCGTGATCAAGCCGCGCATGTCCGCCTATGTCGAGGTCTCCAAACAAATTCGCGCCTTCATGTTGGATCTAACCCCCGCCATCGAGCCGCTATCATTGGATGAAGCTTTCCTTGACCTTACCGGCACCGAGAAACTGCACGGCGCACCCCCCGCGGTAATGATGGGCCGCCTTGTGAAACGGATGCAGGATGAATTGGGAATATCCGGCTCGGTTGGCCTGTCGCATAATAAATTTCTAGCCAAACTTGCCTCTGATCTGGATAAGCCCAAAGGTTTTTCGATCATCGGCAGGGCGGAAACCGAAAGCTTTCTAGCCCCCCTGCCGATCAAGAAAATCTGGGGTGCCGGCAAGGTCACCCAAACCGCCCTGATCAAAGACGGTATCCGCACATTCGCCGACCTGCGTCGCCGCGATCGCAAAGTTCTGGTTGATCATTTCGGCACCATGGGTGACCGCCTATGGCACCTTAGCCGGGGCAAGGATTACCGACATGTCAACGCATCTGCCCCGGTCAAAAGCATCTCGAAAGAAACCACTTTTAATCTGGATACAAATGACCCGGAACTTTTGGACGGGCATCTCTGGCGGCTGGCTGAACAGGTTGCCGACCGCGCCAAGGCCAAGGATCAAATGGGCCGCGTAGTGACGTTGAAAGTCAAGCAAAGCAACCACAAAAACCTGACCCGCCGCGTGACGTTATCCGATCCCACCCAAGTGGCCGATGTGATCTATACAAACGCAAAACCCCTGCTAAGGTCGGTCATGGAAAAGGCCCCGTTTCGCCTGATCGGGGTCGGCATCAGCACCCTGACACAGGTCGACGCTGTTCATTCCATGGGAAACCTTCTCGACCCAGACGCGGGCAAACGCGAACAGGTGGAACGCGCGTCAGACAAGATCAAAAAGAAGTTCGGAAAAGATGCTATCCTCAAAGGTCGCGCCTTGCGCTGATTACTCTGCCGCCAGCCGGATTTCAGGTTGTATCTTATGGCAAATATCTTGGCTTGCGGCGGAAATACGTGCCTTTATAAGATCAAAAAATACATTTTTCAAAATCCGCTCTTCATCCATATAAAGCCCGCGGTTTATCTCGACCTGAACCACATGCTGGCCTCTTGAGGGCACCCCGTATTTCTGTGTAATATGTCCACCTGCAAACGGCGTATTGCGTCCAACGACAAAGCCCTGATCCTTAAACGCTACTTCAACAATCTCAAAAATATCTTTATTGGCCGATGCTCCGTACCGGTTACCCAAAACAATATCAGGCCGCATTCCACCGGGGGCCATCGCATTTCGCAGAGCCTCGCTTGGCATCGAATGACAATCGATTAGAACTGCCAAACCAAATTGCAGCTTGGCCTGCGCCAAAAGTTTCGCTAACAATTCATGATACGGATGATAACTGTTTTCAATCCGTGTCAAGGCCTGTTCCATCGTCATCTTGCCTGCCTGAATTTGTCGACCTTCGGACACCACACGCGGAATCCACCCTAGCCCCGAACCACTCCACGGCTTGATAAACGAACTTTATCCACCCTCCACAACGCCCGGATCCCCTTCTTTCGGCCCCCGTATCAAATCCACAATCGACCGCAGCACCCTGGCCG
>CAZMMG010000307.1:0-2918 GCA_964567355.1 uncultured Neptunicoccus sp. | reverse complement strand
GTATTGGAAGGTGCCACATCCAATTTTATAATTTGGTGGTATAAAATACCTTTTTATTTTGGTGTAAAAGCATTTATAGCAATAGGCACAAAAACTGTATAACACGGTAATATCAATATGTTAGATAGATGTACTAGCTGGAACAGTCCATTCACATGCCCCACACAGCAAATCAAACATAATTAGAAACCTCAACCAAGTTGCCGTCGGGATCGCGGATATATAGCGACATGATCTTACCCACAGCCCCTGTGCGCGCAATCGGGCCTGCTTCAATCGCAACACCGCATTTGGCGAAATGTTTCACCCAAACCCCCAGCGGATCGTCCGAGATAAAACAAACATCTTGCGCCCCAACCGTGGCGGCGTGGGCGTGGGGCTTAAATTCAGCCCCCGCTTGGTGCAGGTTAATCTTGTTGTCCCCAAAGGCCAAAGCCCAACGCGTGCTGCCATCGGCAGGCTGAAACTGTTCCGCCGTCATCCCCAACACACGGGTATAAAATGCCACGCTTGCGACAACATCACGGGCGGTCAGAACAAAGTGGTCAATGCGGGTCAGGTTTGGCACGGCGGGATTTTGACACAAATTTTAGGCAGTGCAAGGGCTATTCCATATGCCACTTGACGGTAAAGTTTTTCGGCAGGTCATAGATGCCACCGCCAGCAAAATCCGCCAGCACCTCACCCAGTTTGTGGGCTAGACCAAAGCCGATGGTGAACGCCCCCATTGCGCTGAAAACACCGTTCAGGCCCGGCACCGGCCCCAGCATCGGATAACGCCGCCGGGCTTTGGGGCGCAGCCCTGCCCAACGTTGCAAAACAGGGGCATCTTTTAAGCGTGGAAAAAGGGCGCAGGCTTTTGCAATCACCACTTCCAGTTTTTCATCCACGCCAGTATGTTCCCAGATCTTTTCAACGGTTGAACCTATCGCTGTCACACCGCTGGCGTGCGGAATAATATACACCCCATCTGCATAAAGCTGCGGGGCATTCCCCAGATCACAGCCCAGCAAAGCCGCCTGCCCTTTAACCCCTGTCCCCGTAGCGCAACCCATATGGGGATCAAGCAATGGAAAGCCGCCCACACCCGCTGCCAGAATAATCGCACCGGCACGGGTTTGACCCCAATCACCCGAAACAACACCAGTTTGCAATGCGGCTACAGGTCGGTTTTCAACAATCTGTACACCCAGTTTCAAACAGGCCTGCGCCAATGATGCGACGGCGCGTGCGGGAAACATGCGGGCCGACAAAGTTTCATGGGTCACCCCATATGGGGCGATATGTTCAGGGATCAACGGATGGCGTTGCAACACATCCCAGCGGTATTTACCCTGCCAAAGCCTGCCCACATTCATCGCGCGTTCATCACTTAACGCACGGTCGCGCATCGTCGTAATCGGCATGATGCGGCCAATGCGCCCGTAGCCCGAGGTCAGGCCCGACAGCGCATCAACCCCAGCCCAGAAATCCCCCGCTGTCGCAAGCGCATCGAACTGGAACTGCTTCATCGCATTCCAGCCTTCAGGCGCATGCGGCGACATCGCACCCATGACGCCGCCACTGGCACCCGCACCGATTTTTCCCGCGTCATATACCGCAACCGACTGGCCGCGTTTGGCGCAGGCATAGGCGCAGGACAGACCCCAGATACCACCCCCCACTACAATCACGTCCCTGTCGGACATTGGTTTTCCTTTGCAAGATTACCCGTTTGCTTTATGCGAAAGCCTTATGAGCGACCAGAGTAAATCGGCAAAACTGGAATGGCGTGACGGGATAATTCCCGTGGCTACCCAGTTTGACGACCCTTATTTCAGTGTCGATAACGGCTTGGCGGAAACCACGCATGTTTTTCTGGCAGGCAATGATTTACCCGCGCGTTTCAAAGACGGCTTTCACATAGCGGAACTGGGTTTTGGCACCGGATTAAACCTGTTGGCCGCATGGCGGGCTTGGCTGGTTTCAGGGCAGGAAACGCCCCTAATATACACCAGTTTCGAGGCCTATCCGATGGGTATACCGTCGATGCAAAAAGCCTTAGCAAACTGGCCTGAACTAAGCCATCTGGCAAATGAAATGTTGGCGCAGCTTGCAGACGGCAGTTTTGAAATAAGCACCCCGACCCTCAAGGCCAGCATCATCATCGGCGATGCCCGCGCTACCCTGCCCCAATGGCAGGCTGCGGCAGATGCATGGTTTTTGGACGGCTTCAGCCCCGCTAAAAACCCCGAACTGTGGGAACCTGCCCTGATGCAAGCGGTGGCAGATCATACAAACCCCGGCGGCAGCTTTGCCACTTACACTGCCGCAGGTCATGTTAGACAAAGCTTGGCAAAGGCCGGATTTGCGGTCACAAGGGTTGCAGGTTTTGGCCGCAAACGGCACATGACCACCGGTATTCTTTGAAAGACACGCATGCCTGACAACAACCCGCGCCTTGGCATCATCCTGATGGTCGCCACAACTTTCGTCTTTGCCATGCAAGACGGTATCTCGCGGCATTTGGCGGAGGCCTATAACGTCTATATGGTGGTGATGATCCGTTACTGGTTCTTTGCCGCCTTCGTCATTGTCTGGGCCAAAATGCAGCATGGCTCGGTGCGCAAAGTGGCATATACCCGCCAACCGGTCTTACAGATTGTTCGCGCCCTTTTACTAATTGCCGAAATATGCGTGATGGTCTTGGGCTTTGTCTATCTCGGCCTGATCGAAAGCTATGCGATATTCATCACTTACCCGCTGATCATTGCGGCCCTGTCTGGGGTGATCTTGGGCGAAAGCGTCGGTTGGCGCAGATGGGCCGCCATTTGTGTCGGCTTCACCGGCGTTCTGGTTATCCTGCAACCGGGACTTCGGGTTTTCAGCCCCTATGCATTGCTGCCGATGGGCTCTGCCGTGATGTTCGCCCTTTACGG
>CAZMMG010000306.1:0-2920 GCA_964567355.1 uncultured Neptunicoccus sp. | reverse complement strand
TCGCGAAAGCCTGCAACCGCCAAAGTAATGCGGTAGGTGTTGTCCGAGTTTTGCTCGATATTATAGGGCGGGTAGCCTTCGTTTCCGGATTTAACCGTGCGCTCCACAAGCCGATCCAACTGTTCAAATCCCAAAAGAAACGGATGCGAGGCAAAAGATATTTTCGTCATTATTATAGCCCTTTTAAAGCGACTGATCTTGGCCCCTATTTTGGCGACCTTACGCTTAATATGGGGTGTCGGACAGGAATTCTCAAGGGGTTTTGCATTCCATGCTTTGAGCCTGGCCAATTTCGCGTTATATTGGGTTAAAGCCGCATGAATTGGATACTCGCATCACATGACCGACAAGATGGGCAAGATGAATCACATAGAGGTTCTTCGCGCCGAACTGATACAATTGCAGCAGGAACATCGCGATCTTGATGATGTGATTGACGCTTTGCATGAACGTGTGCGCCCTGATGTGTTGCTGCTGCAGCGGTTAAAACGCAAAAAACTACTGTTAAAGGACAAAATTCAACGGCTTGAAGACGATATTTTGCCGGATATTATTGCCTAAAGCCCTGTTTTTGGTCTATATCCCCGTCTTTAGGGCCTGTTGCAAGGAAGCGATACCGCATGGCAGATATCAAAGTTGGAATTATCATGGGCAGCCAATCCGATTGGCCGACGATGAAAGAAGCCACCACAATTCTGGACGCATTGGATGTGCCCTATGAGACCAAAATCGTCTCGGCGCACCGCACCCCTGACCGGCTTTGGGACTACGGCAAAACCGCCGTATCGCGCGGCTTGCAGGTTATTATCGCAGGCGCAGGCGGGGCGGCGCATTTGCCCGGCATGATGGCGTCGAAAACCCGCGTGCCAGTTTTGGGTGTGCCTATTCAGACACGCGCCTTATCGGGTGTCGACAGTCTTTATTCCATCGTGCAAATGCCCAAAGGGTTTCCGGTTGGCACAATGGCTATTGGGGCTGCGGGGGCGGCCAACGCGGGCCTGATGGCTGCAGCCATTCTGGCCAATAATGATGCCGCTTTGGCCCAACGGTTGGAAAACTGGCGCACAGCCCTTTCGGCCTCAATTGCGGATGAGCCTCACGATGACTAAACCGCTTGCGCAAGGTGCAACCATCGGCATTCTCGGCGGTGGCCAGTTGGGCCGTATGCTGTCTGTGGCCGCATCGCGTTTGGGCCTGAAAACCCATATTTATGAGCCGGGCAGCAACCCGCCTGCGGGTCAGGTGGCAGATATGGTAACGACCGCTGATTATTCTGACCTCGATGCGCTTACCGCATTTGCAAACAGCGTAGATGTGATCACCTTCGAGTTTGAAAACATCCCGGCACAAGCCTTGGATGCGCTAGAAAAACTACGTCCCGTATTGCCAGCACGAAATGCCCTTGCCACCAGCCAAGACCGCCTAACCGAGAAAAAGTTTCTATCGGGTTTGGGTCTACAAGTTGCGCCTTTCGCCAATGTGGAAACAGCCGAAGGTTTAGCAGCAGCCGTGGCCCATATCGGGGCGCCCTCGATCCTGAAAACCCGTCGTTTTGGCTATGACGGCAAGGGACAGGTACGGCTGAAAACCACTGATGACGCCCAGTCCGCATGGGATGACTTGGGTAACACACCAAGCGTGCTGGAAGGTTTTATCGATTTTTCCCATGAAGTTTCGGTGATCGGCGCACGATCACAATCAGGCGAGGTTGTCTGTTATGATCCGGGTGAAAACATCCACTGCGACGGGGTTTTGCACAGCACAACAGTGCCGGCAAAGCTTAACACATCGCAACGCATGGACGCGGTAATCCTGACCGGTCAAATTCTCAACGCGCTGGATTATGTGGGCGTAATCGGCGTGGAACTGTTTGTCACCGCTACGGGCCTGATCGTAAACGAGATCGCGCCACGTGTGCATAATTCCGGTCACTGGACCCAAAACGGCTGTGTCATCGACCAGTTTGAACAACACATCCGCGCCGTGGCCGGCTGGCCTTTGGGCGACGGCAAACGTCATTCAGATGTGGTGATGACCAACCTTATCGGCAATGAGGTTCTGGACGTGGCAAGCCTGTCCAAGGACGCCAACATCGGGCTGCACCTTTATGGCAAGGCGGATGCAAAACCGGGGCGCAAGATGGGGCATGTGAACAAAATCACGGGGACGTCTTAGGCCTCGTGCAAAAAGAACCCCTCGCGCAAAAAATGCGCCACCTGTTTGAACACCTGCGGACTGTTCATCATGAATGTGTGGGTCACCGGCAAAACGATATGATCGACCATGCCGTCAACCTTGGTGCTTTCGACCGCAACCTTGCCATCGTTATCCCCTTCGAACAGCCCTGCATATAAAGGCGCTATCGCCTTGTTCCCGGCAATGACCCCGACCGGATAATCCACAGGCCCTAAACTGTTTGGCAGGCTGTTCGCACCCGTGCCCAACTGTTTTCCCGCGACCCCGTTCAACAGTTCAAACCCGATCATATCCTCTAGCTTATCAATCAAAGGCGTGCCCTTGTTGGGCGGAGCCAGCATCACGCAGCGGCCCAGATTTTCAGGGCGTTTCTTCACATATTGCAGATAATAGCGCAGCATAATGCCGCCCATGGAGTGGGTGACGAAATGCACCCGCGTACAGTCTTCACAAGCAGCCATAACATCAGGTAAAACCGACATGGCCTGTTCTTCAATTGTGCCCTCTTTGCTGGCATAATCGACGTTCATCACCCGGTAGCCAATGCCCTCTAACGCTTTTTGCATCACAAATAAAGACGTAGAACTACGCGCCAGCCCGTGCAGTAAAACCACACAATCACCCGTCGCGGGTTCATCGGTTAACCCGGTTATAGCGGAAAGCATATATTTCATAGCAGCAATCTAAATCTGTAAAACAAAAATTTCTAGCCCTTTTGCCCGGC
>CAZMMG010000305.1:0-2941 GCA_964567355.1 uncultured Neptunicoccus sp. | reverse complement strand
GTTTATAGTGGCATGTGATATTCCGAAGAAAAATAAAACTGTCGATAATGGTATCGATAAGCATCCCTTAAGCCAATTGAAAGCTGGCATCTGGATTGACCCGCATGGCTGTGACAACTGGATCATTGATGACGGGGTTGAAGGTTATTTGTCAGCGCGTCTTGATAAATACGGCAAACCGGTATGTTCAGGGATTGCGCCTCCAAACACTGTGGTCGGAAATTTTAAAAAGGGTAGTGATCCGATCTAGGGTTTGCCTTTGGCACATATACATACTTCAAAAAACCGCGTTCATCGCGGTTTTTTTATGACAAATGACTTGCGAACCCCCCCCATATCTTGCAACTGTTTTATTATCCTAAAGTCACGGAGGCTAACTTGGCGAACTTCGCCCCATCAATACCGCACAACAGCAAGACAACCCCTGAAACACTGTTGAATTTCTCTGATAATAGACACCTAATTGATTTATGTGGCGAATTAGACCGCAATCTGACCCAAATTGAAATGGCTTTGAGCGTGCAAATTATGCATCGCGGCAATGATATTGCCATTATGGGCGATGAAACTGCACAAGCGAAAACCGCAACGATTTTGCATACGCTTTATGAGCGCATCGAGCAAGGTAAGGCGATTGAACCTGCGGATATAGACGCCGCCATCCGGTTTGGTGGTAAGCTGAAGCAGGGTATGCCTGCCGGGTTGGGCCAGATGGAAATGTTCAAGGCGGGGCGTTTTGAAATCCGAACCCGTAAGAAAACTGTGGAACCACGCACGGTGACGCAAAAATCCTATGTTGAACATCTGTTTGCCAAGGAACTTGTGTTCGGCCTAGGGCCTGCGGGAACCGGCAAGACCTATCTTGCGGTGGCGGCTGCCGTTTCTATGTTTATCAACGGTTTGGTTGACAAAATAATCCTTGCACGCCCCGCCGTGGAAGCGGGTGAGAGGCTGGGTTTTTTGCCCGGTGACATGAAGGAAAAAGTCGATCCCTATATGCAACCGCTTTATGATGCGCTGAACGATTTCTTTCCATCCAAGCAGGTGGAAAAACTGATCGAGGATAAGCGCATTGAAATTGCCCCCTTGGCGTTTATGCGCGGGCGCACCCTTAGCAATGCGTTCGTGGTTCTGGATGAAGCGCAAAATGCCACGACGATGCAGATGAAAATGTTTCTGACCCGGATGGGCGAGGGTTCTCGCATGGCGATAACCGGCGATACCAGTCAAATAGATTTGCCGCGCGGGGTGACATCGGGACTGGTTCAGGCCGAAGCCGTGTTGCGCGGTGTCAAAGGTATCGGTTTTACCCATTTTACCGCCCAAGATGTTGTGCGCCATCCCATGGTTGCCAAGATTATCACGGCTTATGACAAACACACGTAAACAGATGGATAACAGCATTGATGTGGTGGTAGACGAGCCGCTTTGGGACTTTATCGATTTGAGCGTAATCGCAACAGAGGCTTTTGGGGTTATAGCAACGGAATTATCCTTAAAGAACGGCCCTTACGAATTTAGCATTTTGGCCTGTAATGACGCCAGAATTGCCCAACTCAACGCGGAATTTCGCGCCAAACCCACACCCACAAACGTGTTGTCATGGCCGGGTTTTGATCTTGCCTCTGGAAATGACGGAGGCACGCCTGACGCGCCCCCGAACACGAGCGCAGGGGATCCTTTTGTCAATATTGGCGATATTGCAATATCTTATGAAACCTGTTTGCAAGAGGCACGCGTTGGGGCTATTGACCCGCAGCAACATATTACCCATTTGCTTATTCACGGGATGTTGCATCTTTTGGGATATGACCATGAAACCGATGCGGACGCGGGTGTGATGGAAACCTTAGAGGTAAAGCTGCTTAAAACAATGGGTATTGGAAATCCTTATCAAAATGTGTAATTTGCTTGTGATTATTGGAAAGAGGCTATGAACGACACATCCGACGGGTCTTTTAGTGCAGCGCAAAGCGCGCAGCCGGAAGACAAGAAGAAACCAAAAGGTTTCTGGAAACATCTGTTTGCGCATGAAAATGACACAGACATGGCCCCACCCCCCCCTACATATGAAACCCTGCCTGCAAGCGGCCTGAAAATCCTAAGCAGCATCCGTGTCGATGATGTTGCCGTGCCGCGTGCCGATATAATTGCGGTTCCGGTGGGTATGAAACTGGAAAGCCTGATAAAGGTGTTTCGCGACAACGGCTATTCTCGATTGCCAGTGTACACCGATACTTTGGATAATCCGCAAGGATTGCTGCACCTTAAAGACCTGGCTTTGAAATACGGCTTTAACGGGGTGCCACAGCGATTTTCGATCAAACGCATGATACGCCCCTTGCTTTATGTGCCGCCCTCGATGACCATCGACGTTCTATTGCAGAAAATGCAAACCGAGCGCACCCATATGGCATTGGTAATCGATGAATACGGCGGGGTTGACGGGCTGGTGACGATTGAGGACCTAATTGAGCAGATCGTCGGAGAAATAGAAGATGAACATGATGCACAAGAAGAGGATTTTTGGGTTGAAGAAAAACCGGGGATTTACCTGTGCCAAGCGCGTGCGCCTTTGGATGAGTTCGAAAAAGTTTTAAATGCCGATCTGGCAAGCACAGCGGATGACGAGGATATCGATACGCTTGGCGGGCTTGTCACCATGATGATCGGGCGGGTGCCCGCGCGCGGCGAAGTTATCAAACATCCCGGAGGATTTGAGTTTGAAGTCGTCGATGCCGATCCGCGCCGGATTAAAAAGCTGCGGGTTTGCAGGTCGGCAAAACGGTGATTACGGCAAAGCTTGAAACCTTGATCCTATGGCTGGGTCGCAGGCCACGCAGGATGTGGTGTGTCGCGTTTCTTTTGGGTCTTGTGCTGGCTTTGGGGCAGGCGCCCCTGTAGTTGCCCATCTGGGCTTGTGCGGTAGTACGCTTTGTTG
>CAZMMG010000304.1:0-2942 GCA_964567355.1 uncultured Neptunicoccus sp. | reverse complement strand
TACCTTGCAGGATAATCACATCGTAAGGGCCGTTTTTTGCATTGCCTTTGGCCAAATCGCCATGGACCACAAACGCATTGTCGACGGATTGTTCACTTAAGGTCGCCGTGGCTGTTTCAGCCATGGCGGCATCGTCTTCAACCGCAACAACCGCTTCTGCCAATTTTGCCAAAATGGCCGTCGAATAGCCCAGACCGCAGCCCAGATCCAAAACCAGATCATCGGGGTTCACGTTCAGGCAATCCAACATTTTTGCAAAGACACGTGGGTCAAGTAATGTGCGGTGATTACCCAAATCGATGTGATCGCCCGCATAGGCAACTTGTCGGCAACTGTCGGGTACATATGCTTCGCGCGGCGTGTTCAGAAAGGCTTCGATAATCGGGTATTTTGTCACGTCTGATGGGCGTATTTGGCAGTCTACCATCGCTGTGCGTGCCGTTTTGTAGTCGGTCATTACTTTACCTTCAGGTTTGGGGCTATGGCTTTTAATAGCTTTTGCCACAGTTCATGGGGCGGGGCAACCAATCTGCGCAAAGATTTTGCGGCGATTTTGTTGGTCGGGATTCGTACCCATTGCACAATAGTCTTTGAACTATAGGTCATGTCTGCCTAAAGTGCAGCACCAGCAAGGGAGAAATAGATGCACGCTGCCGATTTTGAAAAATTCACATTCAAAGCCCCTCTCAGCACTGGAAAAATGACCGAACACGATGTATATTTTGCCGGCAAAGGGCCAGCGATTTTGCTGATACAGGAATTGCCCGGCATTGATCCCTATACGTTTGATCTGGCACAATCCCTGATAGATCAGGGTTATACGGTCTATATGCCACATTTGCTGGGGGCCTTTGGCCGCAATAACTTGTGGCGCAATACGGTGCGATTGTTGTGTGTGCGCCGCGAGATCAATATATTTGCCCGCGGCAAACAAAGCCCAGTCGCGTCATGGCTACGCGCCCTTTGTGCCGAGGTTGAAAATCGTGCGGGGCAGGGGCGTATCGGGGTGATTGGCATGTGCCTGTCGGGCAGTTTTGCCTTGGCGATGATGGCCGATGATGCGGTATTGGGCGCGGTGGCCAGCCAGCCGTCCTTGCCGGTTTGGGGGGGGGGTGCGCTGGATATGAGCCCGGATGACATTGTCGAATGCAAAGCGGCGATGCAGGCCAAGGGCGGTGCGCTTGCTATGCGTTATAAGGATGATAAAATTGCGCGGCGCGAAACCATGCAATCGATAGATGCCGCCTTTGCGCCCCATATTAAAACCGTCGAGTTTGAAGGGGCGGCGCACTCGCTTTTGACCGCCGATTTCAATCAGGCGGCCTATGATGAAATGTCGGCTTATTTCAAGGCGCGTTTTGCCGATTGAAGCTTATGAAACCACAACGGTTTTCACATCGCCGTAGCCATTGAACCGTGTCGCGATAGAATGGGTGTAAGCGCCCGTATTCTCAAACAGGATGTAATCGCCCTCTGCCACGGTCTCGGGCAACGACAAAGGTGCCTCCAGTTGATCTAACGAGTCGCAGGTCGGCCCGAATACGGTGAAATCCTTGCAGGCCTTGGACGGGGCCGTGTTTTGCAGCGAGACCACCTGATAACGCTTAATATGCCCGATGTCGCGAAATTCCGCCAACCCGCCGTAGATGCCGTCATTCAGGTAAAGGGTCTTCCCCGACAGCGATTTGATCCGCAAAGCCAGACTGAAACATTCCGCCACCATGGCGCGCCCCGGCTCGCAGAGCAATGCCGGTGGATTGTTTGGAAAATACTGTGCAACCGAGGTTTTTATCACCTTGAAAATAGGCGCAAGATCGGGCTTGGCCCCAGCCCGATGACTTGGAAATCCGCCGCCCACATTCAGGCGCATAAGCGTGCATTGCGCCTGCTTTGCAACGGCCGCAGTTGTTTTGATATATGCCGCCCAGATTTGCGGATCGGTGCATTGGGTGCCGGGGTGAAACGTCATCGATGCGGTATGACCGCTATCCATGACACGGCGCAACAAGGTGACGCAGGTTTGCGCATCCGCGCCGAATTTTGCCCCGAAATTATAGGCCGAGCCGGCCAGATCAAGTTTCAGACGCACCGATATTTCGCAACCGGCGGGAATATGCGCCAACAGCTTGTCCAATTCCCCGTCGCGGTCAACCGAATAACTGCGCACACCGCAATTCGCTGCGTGTTTGATCTCGGCGATGGAACGAATGGGGTTGTGATAGTGCAAGGTCGCGTCCGCTTTCAGGCGGCGCAGCAGATCAATTTCAACCGGTGAGGCCACATCGAACGCGTCAATCCCCGCCGCAATCAAACGGCGCAACAGCCGCGTGTCCGGGTTGGCTTTGACCGCATAGGTAACAAGCCCGGGAAAACCTTTGCAAAACAGGCGGGCCGTATCGACCAACACCATGGGATCAAAAAATGCCACAGGTAAATCGGGGCAAAACCGCACCAGATAATCCGACCTTGTTTGCCAAATCGCGTGATGAAACCCCATGCTCGTCTCCTTTTTTACGAGTCTTGCTTGAAAACCCTGAAAAATCACTCGTCAAAATGGGCAATTTGTGTTTATTATCGAATAATATGACGAACATATAGGCGATATGTATGATGGACGAGATAGATAAAAGCTTGATAGCCGCTCTTGGCGTCAATGCACGGCTACCCATATCCACCTTGGCGGCTGATCTGGGCTTGGCACGCACAACGGTACAGGCCCGCATTGATCGCTTAGAGCGACGCGGTATCATTGCGGGCTATACGGTGCGCCTGACGGATGCGGCGACTGCGGCGCGTATTTGTGCCACGGTTCTGTTGCAAATCGACCCGCAAAAACAGGCGGGAATCATCGGGCGATTGAAAGCAATACCCCAAGTAGAACAGGCCATTACCGCCTCTGGCCGTTTTGATCTGGTGCTGCAAGTTGCAGCCAACACTACGTC
>CAZMMG010000303.1:0-2959 GCA_964567355.1 uncultured Neptunicoccus sp. | reverse complement strand
TTTTTTTCAAGCAGAAGACTGCATACGATATTCGCCTTAGTCTCGTGTGCTCGGAGATGTGTATTATAGACAGCAGTTTATCGTTTTTGGTATTAGCCTGATCCAACTTTTGTTCAGCGTTGTTCTGCCGCAAATGAACGTGATAATATTTCTTTTTTCGATGATGGCCATTGTTCATCTGACTGTTGCTTTTATAATGGAAATACATGGATTTAATAATGCGGTTCTGGTCCTTGCCGGTATTATCGGTACATTTATAGGTATGGTTTTTTCCCTTGTTTTTATCCTTGTCCTGTTAGGCGTTACGCCAGAGGTTGCACCAAATGTATGATGTCACAGAAATTCGCAAGGATTTCCCGATCCTGTCGCGTGAAGTCAACGGTGTGCCTTTGGTTTACCTTGATAACGGGGCTTCGGCGCAAAAACCGCAAGTGGTGATAGATGCGATAACTCAGGCCTATTCCCATGAGTATGCCAATGTGCATCGCGGTTTGCATTATCTGTCCAATTTGGCGACCGATAAATATGAAGCAGTGCGCACAACGGCGCAAAAGTTTCTGAACGCGGAACATGAAGATGAAATCCTGTTCACCACGGGCACTACGGAAGCGTTAAATCTGATTTCTTACGCATGGGCCGCCCCTAGGTTACAAGCGGGCGACGAAATTATCCTAAGTGTGATGGAACATCATGCCAATATCGTACCGTGGCATTTTTTGCGCACGCGCCTGGGCGTTGTGCTGAAATGGGTGGAAACCGATGTGAACGGCGATTTGGATCCGGAAGCCGTCATTGCTGCCATCGGGCCGAAGACCAAACTTATTGCAATCACCCATATGTCCAATGTGTTGGGGACTGTTGTTGATGTAAAAACTATCTGCAAAGCGGCGCATGAACGCGGGGTGCCTGTGGTGGTGGACGGCTCGCAATCTAGCGTGCATATGCCGATAGATGTGCAGGACATAGGTTGTGATTTTTTCGCCATAACCGGCCATAAACTATACGGGCCGACAGGGTCGGGTGCGCTATATGTCCATCGCGACCGCATGGCCGAGATGCGCCCGTTCATGGGTGGCGGTGACATGATCCGCGACGTCAGCCGCGAAGCGATTAGCTATAATGACGCCCCGCATAAATTCGAGGCAGGCACGCCGGGCATTGTGCAAACCATCGGCATGGGGGTGGCGATGACTTACATGATGGATTTGGGGCTGGACAATATTGCCGCACATGAACGTGGGTTGCGTGATTATGCGCAGCAGCAGCTAACCGGCCTTAACTGGTTGAATGTTCAAGGTAATTCAAAAACCAAAGGCGCTATATTCAGCTTTACGCTGGACGGTGCTGGCCACCCACACGATATTTCCACAGTGGTCGACCAAAAAGGCATTGCGGTGCGTGCCGGGCATCACTGTGCGCAGCCTTTGATGCAACATCTTGGGCTTAGTGCGACCTGCCGTGCCTCGTTCGGTTTGTATAATACCAAGGATGAAGTGGATAAATTGGTGGATGCACTGGAGTTGTGCCACGACTTGTTCAGTTAAAGTCGAATACACTTAAACCCGTCGTCATTTCATCCAAACCCAAAGGCCGTGTCACCGGGGCCTCGGCCCTAGACAGGCAACCTTGCCGTTCACATAAGCGACACGAGGTGCCGGTTGGGATCGGGTCGTTGTCCGTATTCAGATGTTCGGCATAGACGGTTTCGCCCAAGTGTTCTGCATTGCAACCCAAAAGCAATGCTGTGCGGCGGATATGTTCACCCAACGCCGGTTGCGGGCCATCGACGCTGCGGGTGAGCACGAAAAACTCGCTGCCGTCTGTGGTTTCCACCAGATCAAGTTGAATTTGGCGCGGTTGGATCAAAGCCTGATAAACTGGTAATTTCGGGCAGGCCCCGCCAAAACGCGCTTTGGGATAGCCTTTCACACCAGAGCGGCGCAGGATATTACCCGCATGATCCACTTCCATCAGGAAAAACGGCAAGCCGGTCTGATTGGGGCGGTTCAACGTGGTCATGCGCATGGCCGCACGTTCAAAACTGACACCAAAGCGGGCAGCAAGGGCGGAGACATCGTTTTTCAGGGTTTTGGTCGCGCGCAAAAAGGCCCCGTAGGGCATCAACATGGCCAAGGCGGCATACCGGGTCAGCTCATTTCGAACAAGGCGCAATGCTTCGTCGGAGGAAAGTGTCAGCAGGTTTAATTCTTCTTGAATCGCATTCGGAAAGGCCTGCAAAGTCACTTCGGCAGCCAGTTGGTAAAGCTGTTCAACCGGTGACAGGCGATCCGAGATAAACAGGCGCAACGTGTGTTTGTCAAAGCGGCGCAAATGCTGCGGCATGACATGCACCGGCAGTTTTTGCACTGTGATATTATGGGTTTTGCGCAACCAATCGAGCAAAAACACCCATAGTTCGGGGCCGTAGGTGCGTTCGGGGATAAAGCCCTGCACTGCGTCCTCGATCCACGGGAAGCAATAGGGGCGGTCCTCAAAAAGTTCGCGCACCTCGTCACTGGGTAGATGCGGGGCCTGCACGCCGGTGACTACGCCTTCCTTGGCCAAAAGTGCGCTTAAGTCAGACAAACGATTCTGCGATTCCTTATAGGCGCGATATAACTTCAGGATACCGGTGGCTGCATTGGGCGCGGCCTCGGCTATTTCATAAAGTTCTTCGTTGCCGGGCAGTTCGCCTGCCAAAAGCGGGTCGGCGAACACTTCCTTAAGCGCGGTTTGATCGCCTGCCGCTTCGCCCTTTAGGGCCTCTAGATCCAGATCATAAGTGGCGGCCAGTTTCAGCAATAATTGCACCGTTAGGGGGCGCTGGTTACGCTCGATCAGGTTCAGGTAACTGGCCGACACGCCGATTTCGGCCGCCATGGCCGATTGGGTTAACCCCAGCCCGTTACGAATGCGCCGAATGCGCGGCCCTGCGAATATCTTTTGATCGGCCATTTAC
>CAZMMG010000302.1:0-2992 GCA_964567355.1 uncultured Neptunicoccus sp. | reverse complement strand
AGGCAATAGTGGTCAGCAATCTGTTGGTTGACTGCACCGCTTGTGTGCCTGTGTTCAAAAGCGCAAAACAGCCGGTGCCGTAGGTTGATTTCATCATCCCCACATCAAAACAGGCCTGCCCGACACCAGCCGCCTGCTGATCGCCTGCAACACCGCGAATGGGAATGGAATAGCCGAAAATATCCGCCTCTGTTTCACCGAAATCACCCGAGCTGTCTTTGACGGCGGGCAACATATTTTCAGGCACATCAAACAGTGCCAGCAAATCATTGTCCCACGTGCCTGCGTGAATATTATAAAGCATGGTGCGCGATGCGTTCGTGGCATCCGTTGCATGCACACGGCCCCCCGTCAGGCGCCAGATTAAATAGCAATCAATGGTGCCGCATAATAATTCACCCGCATTGGCGCGGTCGCGTGCGCCTTTTACATTGTCCAAAATCCAGTTGATCTTGGTGGCGGAAAAATACGAGTCCAACAACAGACCGGTTTTCCCCGTGACCATCGGTTCATGACCCTTGGCCTTAAGACCAGCACAATAATCCGAAGTGCGCCTGTCCTGCCAGACAATTGCATTATAAACCGTCTTTCCTGTGGCCTTGTCCCAAACCACTACGGTTTCGCGTTGGTTTGTAATACCGATAGCTGTTGCTTTTTCAGTTAACGCCTCGGTGCAGGTCTCCAGAGTTGTCGCCCATATTTCTTCCGGATCATGTTCCACCCAACCATCTTTCGGGAATATCTGGCGGAATTCTTTTTGGCCAACGGATATGGGACGCAAATCCGCATCAAACAAAATAGCCCTGCTGGAAGTCGTCCCTTGATCTATCGCTAATATATGGCTCATGGCATCGCCTTTTTCATCCAGGTATCAAGTGCGGCGACTTGGCTATTCGTCATCCGCAGCCCAAGCTTGCTTCTGCGCCAGACCACATCTTCCGCCGTTTGCGCCCATTCGTGTTCCATTAACCATCTAACCTCGATCTCAGTTAAACCTGAACCGAAATTTTTACCCATTTGTTTGGACGAGGTCATGCCTTTTAGCATTTCGCTGGCTTTCGTGCCATATGACTTGAACATGCGGCGCACTTGGCTCTCGTCCAGAAATGGGAAATCCCAGCGGAATTGAGCGATCAGATCATCCTTTTGTTGAAGCGCAAAATCACCGCCCGGCAAATGCGCGTGATGCGTCCACGGCTTGCCGATCATTCGGGTAAAGGGGGCAAGTTCCGCAACAACCTCTTCCGAGAGCTTTCGGTAAGTGGTGATCTTGCCGCCAAATATGTTAATCAACGGGCTGCCATCAATATCGCGCATCTTGATCTCGTAATCGCGCGAGGCAGACTTGGCATCACCCTCATCATCATCATTCAACGGGCGCACACCGGCATAAGTCCAAACAATATCGTCAGTTGTGATTGTTTTTTTGAAATTCTTTGAAACCACATCACATAAATATGCCGCCTCTTCAGGGCTGCATTGCGGATTTGCAGGATCACCCTTGTGATCCGCATCCGTGGTGCCGATCAAGGTGAAATCATTTTCATAGGGAATGGTGAATACTAGCCGCCCGTCTTCAATCTGAAAGAAATAGCTGCGGTCGTGGTCATACAGTTTAGGCACCACAATATGAGAGCCACGCACCAGACGGATGTTTTCCGGCGTTTCGGTTTTCAACTGATCTTCGATAATCGTCTTAACCCAAGGGCCACCCGCATTAACTAAAACACGCGCCTGAATGCGCTTGATTTTGCCTGTGTTGATATCCTTCAGGTTGGCAACCCACTGCCCGTCTTTCGGCTTGGCTGATGTAAACTTTGTGCGCACCATTATTTGCGCCCCGCGATCCGCTGCATCACGTGCGTTCAAAACCACAAGGCGGGCGTCATCCACTGCGCAATCGGAATATTCAAAGCCAGTTGTAATGCTGTCAACCAATGGATCACCAAGAGACCCTTTTTCCAGATCTACGGTTTTGGTAGGCGGCAGTAATTTCCGACCCCCGATATAATCATAAATAAACAGGCCGGCACGCAGCATCCATTTGGGGCGCATGCCTGAAAGATGCGGAATGATAAAGCGCATCGGCCAAGCGATATGCGGCATGTTGCGCAGCAAGATTTCACGCTCGATAAGCGCCTTCTTTACCAAACCGAACTCGTAATATTCCAGATAACGCAATCCGCCGTGAAATAGTTTGGTTGACGAAGAAGATGTTTCACCCGCCAGATCACCCTGTTCTACCAGCGCAACCTTCAGGCCACGTCCAACCGCATCGCGTGCAATACCGCAACCGTTTACGCCGCCGCCTATCACCAGAATATCGTAGTGTTCCAAAGCAATTATCTCTTTTCAAATCTGACTCACCGCAACCTAAACCCGCATGCAAAAACAGTCACCCTGTTTTTTCAATTCGCTTGATTTTGACGAGGTGTTCCAACATTGTAGCCATAAGTTAATAGGAGAATACCCCATGCTAACACGTGCCGCCGTTGCCCTTGAGGCCGGAAAACCACTTGAGATTATGGATGTGAACCTTGAAGGCCCGAAAGCGGGTGAAGTTCTGGTGGAAATCAAAGCCACGGGGATTTGCCACACGGATGAATTCACCCTGTCGGGCGCCGATCCCGAAGGGCTGTTTCCCGCTATTCTTGGCCATGAAGGTGCCGGCATTGTGCTAGAGGTCGGCCCGGGCGTTACCAGCCTTCAGCCGGGCGATCATGTGATCCCGTTATATACACCCGAATGCCGTGAATGCGATTATTGCCTGAACCCGAAAACCAATCTGTGTCAGTCGATCCGTGCCACCCAAGGCCAAGGCTGTCTCTTATCCACCTCTCCGAGCCCACGAGACTAAGGCGCCTCCCGTATGCCTGCCTCCGCTTGTAAAAAACAAATACAACACATCACCTCCAACACTCACCTCACTCACAACACATAATAAAGACTCTCCCAACACATACCACACACTACATCAACCAAAACATCCACC
>CAZMMG010000301.1:0-3020 GCA_964567355.1 uncultured Neptunicoccus sp. | reverse complement strand
AGATATAGCGGAATGGTGATATATGGGTTGTAAAAAGAACTGGTAAAAAGAGTTAAGGCGAAAAACATAATTTGTTTTTGCCACATGAATCTGAGAGACCTGCTGGCGAGTCCTTTTAAGCGTCTTTGGCGGTATTTCATCAGGGCAGGGCCGATTTAATTGTTATGTAAACCAGACATTAACTTATGTTCAACTTCGGGTCTAGAGTCTACGGAAAATTATTGGTGATAGCACAAAGGATTGAAAGGATTAACGGGGGGGCTATGGCAGGTGCAATGTATGTAAATCTTGTAACTTATTGCGCCGTCCAGCCGCCGTCGATCGAGATATTTGTGCCAGTGATGGCCTTGGCACTGTCCGAGCATAGATAGGCCACGGTGGCGGCGACGTCCTCCACATCAACGAATTTTTTAATCGGCTGCGGGGCCAGCATCACATCGCGTTTGACGGCGTCTTCTGAAATACCGCGCGCTTTGGCCGTTGCGGGAATTTGGGCTTCGACAAGCGGGGTCAGCACATAGCCCGGCGATACCGCGTTGACGGTGATACCGTTCTCGGCGGTTTCCAAGGCCACGGTTTTGGTCAGGCCAGCTATCCCGTGTTTGGCGGCGATATAAGCGGCCTTGAAGGGTGAGGCGACCAGTGAGTGGGCCGATGCAATATTGACAATACGGCCCCATCCGCGGGCCTTCATGCCCGGTATCGCCGCTTTGGTGGTGTGAAAGGCTGATGTTAGATTGATCGCGATAATCTGATCCCATTTTTCTGTCGGGAAGTCCTCGATCGGTGAGACAAACTGGATGCCCGCATTGTTCACAAGAATATCAACGCTGCCCATTTCAGCCTCGGCGCGTTTAACCATGGCTTCGATTTCGGCGGGTTTGGTCATGTCCGCATCGCAATAGAGTGCAGGCTTTGCGGAAAGCTGTTCCAGCTCGCTTAGCAGGGCATCAATATCCGCGCGATCACCAAAGCCGTTGATCATAATGCGCGCACCGTCCGTGGCCAGTTTCAAAGCAATGCCGCGACCGATGCCGCTGGTGGACCCGGTGATGATGGCGTTACGGTTTGTAAGCATGGTATTTTCCTAACTGCGCATACGGGTGTTTTCGGGGTCGAAAAGCACCGTTTCAATACGTTTGGCTGGACGCATTTCGCCCAAAATTTCAATTTTGACGGCCATATCTGGTTTGATTTTGTCAGCGGGGACAAAGGCATAAGCGATTGATTTACTTGTGTAATGCGAAAAACCACCCGAGGTACAAAAACCGACGACTTTGCCATTTAGCCATATTGGCTCATAGCCGATAACGTCGGCTCCGTTTGCGTCGACCTCAAAGAAACAAAGCTTGCGGGCAGGCCCTGCATCACGTTCGGCAAGGGCGGCGGCTTTGCCGATGTAGTCAGCTGGTTTATCATAGGCCATGAACCGATCCATACCGGTTTCCAAGGGGGTATAATCGGGGCAGAATTCCGAGCCCCAAGAGCCAAAGAACTTGTCCAGACGCAAGGACATCATCGCGCGCATGCCGAACGGTTGCATGTTATATTCTTTGCCCGCTTGGGATAGGATTTGATAAAGTGCCAATTGATCGGCGGCATCGACATAGATTTCAAAGCCCAGATCGCCTGTGTAGCTGACGCGTTGCACCAATGCGCGTAAGCCGCCTATATTAAGCTCGCGCATGTCCAGAAATTTAAACGTGGCGTGACTGACATCGCCCAATGTGCAGGCAGCCAGCACATGGCGCGCATTGGGGCCGGCGATTTGAAAGCCGATGCGGGTGGTTGAAATGTTTTCAATGGTAATGCCGGCATCGCTGTTTTGTTCAAACCAACGCATATGGATGGCTTGCATCCCGAACGATGCGGTCAGCAGAAATTCGGTATCAGACAGGCATGTGACGGTGAAATCGCCGATCAGCTTGCCTTTGGGAGATAGCATCGGGGTCAGGGCAATGCGGCCCGGTTTGGGCAGGCGGCCTGCCATGATACGGTCAAGCCAGCCGCGGGCATTTTCGCCAGTGATGCGGTATTTGCCGAAATTATGCACTTCGTTGATGCCAACAGAATTACGCACCGCCATGACCTCGTGCGCGGTGGCATCAAACGCGTTAGAGCGGCGGAAAGTCGGGGTCTCATAGTCGGCTTCACCATCCTTGGCGAAGTAATTGACCACTTCCATGCCGTATTGCGCCCCGAACACAGCACCCATGGATGTCCATGTGTTATACATCGGTGTGGTGTTCCATTTGCGTGCTACCGGCAGTTCTTCGTTGGGGTAGGATACGGAGAACCGGCGCTGATAGTTTTCCACCACTTTGGGGCGGGTGTAATCGGCGTTGATCCAGGGCCCGAAACGGGCGACATCCATCGCCGTGACATCGCGTTCGGCTTCGCCCTCAACCATCCATTGCGCCAAGCTTAGGCCGACACCGCCGCCCTGACTGAAACCTGCCATCACGCCGCAGGCCGACCAGTAATTGCGCAAGCCAAGGACGGGGCCAACAAGCGGGTTGCCATCAGGCGCGAAGGTGAACGGGCCGTTGATGATGGTTTTGATGCCCGCACGTTGCAATACGGGGAAGCGGTTGAAGGCAAATTCAATGCTGTCCGAAATGCGATCAAGCTTGTTTTCCAGCAACTCATGGCCAAAATCTTTAGGCGTGCCGTTCACGGCCCACGGGTCGCAAGCCTGTTCATAAAAGCCGATACAGATGCCGCGACCTTCTTGGCGCAAATAACTTTCGCCGCCCGGATCCATCACATGGGGCAACTCATGGTCGCGCTGATACACCTCGGGGGTTTCTTCGGTGATAAGGTATTGATGTTCCATCGGGTGCAGCGGCAGATAGACACCGGCCATGGCACCAAGCTCACGCGCCCAAAGACCGCCAGCGTTGACGATATGTTCGGCGTGGATTGTACCCAGTTTTGTCACCACATCCCAAGTGCCGTCGGCGCGTTGATTGGTTTCAATGACGGGATTGTGCAACACAATTTCGGCACCTGCCATGCGT
>CAZMMG010000300.1:0-3063 GCA_964567355.1 uncultured Neptunicoccus sp. | reverse complement strand
GATTAGCACCAAAGTCAGTATAATTTTTCCTGTATTTTCTATTAACAGACATTTATTCAGTAATTTTTGCTTTTAATTTATAATTAGCCAGATTATCATTCTGACTATGAAAAATATTACAGAAAAAGGCTTGGATACGATAGACGCAAAGATTCTGCGTGCCCTGGTCGCCAATGCAAAAATCTCCACCGCCGATCTGGCCAAATCCGTCGGCCTATCCACCAGCCCTTGCTGGCAGCGGGTACGGCGGCTGGAAGCAGACGGCTATATCACCGGCTACGCCGCCAAGCTGAATCAATACAAATTGGGGGCCACCGAAATTGTTTTTGTCGAGGTCTCGCTGGAGCGGCACAACCAAGACGCGTTATTGGGATTTGGAAGTAAAATAAGATCACTGGAAGAGGTATTGGAAGTATTCCTAACCTCTGGAGAACATGATTACCTGTTAAAAGTCGCGGTCACAGGCACCCGTGGATATGAAAAATTCTTAACCAACAAGCTCAGCAAAATTCCGGGGATCAGACAAACACGATCAAGCTTCGCATTACGTTGCCTGAAAAATGAGGCCGTGTTTATCCCCCAAGAATAAAACAAATTTCCCTGCACTGTTGATTTACCCAAGAATGCGTGTTTCAGTGCCCGAACAATAGATAAAGGGAGATAATTTATGAAACCACTCAACAAAAGCTTCAAGGCTGCCATCATCGGTGCTGCCTTGGCAGTGGGTCTTGGCAGTGCAGCCACAGCCCAAGATCTGAAATTCTTTACCATTGGCACAGGCGGCACCGCCTATACCTATTATCCAGTGGGCGGTGTGATTGCCAACGCCATTTCTAAACCCCCAGGATCACGCGAATGCGACGCAGGCGGTAGCTGCGGTGTGGACGGGTTGATTGCATCCGCCGTATCATCACGCGGGTCTGTCGACAATGTCAATGCGATTATTTCGGGTCTGCGCAACTCTGGTTTTGCTCAATCCGACGTGGCTTACTGGGCCTACACCGGCACCGGCACCATGGCAGGCAAACCACCGGCAAAAGATCTGCGTACCATTGCAGCCCTGTTTGAAGAGCATATCCATCTGGTGGCTCTGGCTGACAGCGGCATCAATTCTGTCGCCGACCTGAAAGGCAAACGCGTATCTTTGGACGAGCCTGGTTCAGGCACATATGTTGACGCCAACATGATCCTGGAAGCAAACGGTCTGTCTGCAGACGATGTAACCGCAGAGGCCCTAAAAGGCGGTGCGGCATCAGAAGCCTTGCGCAACGGCAAAATCGACGCGTTTTTCGTTGTGGCCGGCTATCCAACAGGCTCACTGGTTGAACTGGCAAATGCTGCTAAAATCAAACTGGTTCCAATTGACGGTGCGGGTGCCAAAGCCCTGACCGACAAATACGGTTTCTTTGCCCAAAGCGACATCCCAGCAGGCACCTATGAAGGTGTGGCAGCAGCTTCAACCGTTGCGGTGGGTGCACAGTGGTTTACAAGTGCAAATGAAGATGAAGAGCTGATCTACAACATCACCAAAGCATTGTGGAATGATAAATCCCGCAAATTGCTGGACGTGGGTCACGCCAAAGGCAAAACCATCACCCAGGAGACCGCCCTTAAAGGCGTCGGAGTTCCGTTACATCCTGGTGCAGAACGCTTCTATAAAGAAGCTGGCCTGATCAAGTAAACATTAAGATAAAACCAATAGGGCTTGGACGCAGATATGCGCCCAAGCTTTTCACGTTGCCCCTATATGGAATATAACCATGCCATCCGACACCCGCCAAGAACTAACACCTGAAGAGCTGGCCAGAATTGAACGCGAGTACGATCCCGAAACCGCTTTTCGCCCTACAGGCAAAGCTTTGGGATGGGTTATCTCGGCCGCATTGGTGGCGATGTCGGTTTATCATTTTTATGCCTCGGGCTTTGGCCTGATCCGCGAATTGCTGCACCGCGGCATTTATCTATCCTTTGTTCTGGGCTTGGTATTTTTATTGTTCGGAACACTTAAATCGTCGAACTCAAAGCTTGCAAACCCGAAGTGGTATATCATCAGCGGCGTGCCTATTTGGGATATTGCCCTAAGCATGCTGGGTGTCGCCGCCGCGTTATATCTGCCACTACTGCCCCCCGAGATTGTTTCTGAACGGGTCGGCAATCCGTCACAATCCGATGTCTATATGGGCACAGCGCTATTATTGCTGACGCTTGAGGCCGCGCGCCGTTCCATCGGCCCGACGTTGCCAATGATTGCCATCGTGTTCATCGCTTTTGCCCTGTTTGGCCCCTATGCGCCGGGTGCTTTGAAACATGGCGGCACAAGCTGGCTGGGCTTGATCAATCACCTTTATATGACCAATCAGGGCATCTACGGCGTTGCCGTCGGGGTGATGGCAAAATATGTCTTCCTGTTCATCCTGTTCGGGGTGCTGGCCACCCGCATCGGGCTGGGGCAATTGTTTATCGATATTGCCATGGTCATCGCCGGACGCTACGCAGGCGGCCCGGCCAAGGTTGCGATTTTTTCATCCGCCTTCATGGGCACCATTTCAGGCTCAAGCATTGCCAACACGGTAACCACGGGGGCCTTGACCATCCCGGCAATGAAGCGCGTCGGCTATCCTGCGCATTTTGCAGGCGCGGTGGAAGCCACGGCATCAACCGGCGGGCAAATTACCCCGCCGATATTAGGGGCTGCCGCCTTTATCATGGTCGAGTATCTGGAAATCCCCCTACGAGATGTGCTGGCCGCATCGCTGTTTCCCGCATTGCTGCATTATTTCGGCATTTTCACCATGGTTCACCTGGAGGCCAAAAAACTGGGTCTGCGCGGTCTAAGTGCTGAAGAACTGCCGAAAGCCGCCGTTGTTTTGCGTCAACACTGGCTCTCGATCATCCCGCTTGCGATTCTGGTCTATCTGATCTTGTCGGGATACACCCCAGATTTTGCCGCCGTTTACGGCATTATTGCCTGCGTTGTTGTCGGCTTTTTGAACCCGGTCAACCGGATGACCCTGCGCGACCTTTGGGACGCTTTGGCGGCAGGTGCAAAGAACACCTTGGCCG
>CAZMMG010000299.1:0-3076 GCA_964567355.1 uncultured Neptunicoccus sp. | reverse complement strand
GACAACAGCGTAAGACAAAAGACGACACCCTGCCCACAAATCACAAACGATGGCCGGAAAATGCTCGGTATTATTTATTTAAAATGTATTTCTTATTGCCGCCGCGCCACCATGCCGAACAAATCACGCGGATCATCAGGATCGGCCAACATATCAAGCGGTTGATAAAGCGCATGATCCTTGATCTTATCGCTGACAAACCGCAAGGCCGAGAAATCCTCGATGGCAAAGCCGACACTGTCAAACAAGGTGATTTGCCGCGCGTCGCTGCGCCCTTGTTTCTCGCCGCGCATCACCTGCCATAGCTCGGTTACGGGATGATCTGCCGCCAATTGCTGAATTTCGCCCTCAATGCGGGTTTGGGGCGGGTATTCCACGAATATATCCGCGCGGGTTAGAATATCGCGGTGCAACTCGGTCTTGCCAGGGCAATCACCGCCAATGGCGTTGATATGCACCCCTGCCCCCACCATATTGTCGGTCAGGATGGTGGCGCATAACTTATCCGCCGTGCAGGTAGTGATGATCTCAGCCCCCTCAATGGCGTCCTGACCGGTGCTACAGGCCACAACATTCAGCCCCGTAGTAGACAGGTTTTTCACCGCTTTTTTGGTTGCCGCTGGATCAATATCATAAAGTCGCACTGTATCAACGCCGCAAATCGCCTTGAAGGCCGTCGCCTGAAATTCGCATTGCGCCCCGTTGCCGATCAGGGCCATGGTAGTAGCCCCTTTGGGCGCAAGATATTTTGCCACCAAAGCCGATGTCGCCGCCGTGCGCAATGCAGTTAGGATGGTCATTTCGGTCAACAAAATAGGGTAGCCATTGTTGACACTGGACAAAACCCCAAAGGCGGTAACCGTCTGAAACCCCTGTTTCATGTTCTTGGGGTGGCCGTTAACGTATTTGAAACCGTAGTTTTCCGCGTCTGCCGTCGGCATCAACTCAATCACACCCTCATCGGAATGCGACGCAACACGCGGGGTTTTATCAAACTCTGGCCAGCGTTTAAAATCAGCCTCAATATAGGTGGCCAACTCGGTCAGCACTGTTTCCAGCCCGATACGGTTCACCAACCGCATCATATTATCAACAGATACGAACGGCACAAAAGCCAGCGGCGATGCGGTGGGATGGGACATTAGTGACTCCTCGTTTTGCGGTCTAGAACACTGTGCCCAAACAGGCTGGCAGTAAGATCGGTCAACAGCCGCGCAGTGCGGCCGCGTTCATCCAGAAACGGGTTCAGTTCGACCAAGTCGAGCGAACTAACCAAGCCGCTGTCATGCAACATTTCCATGATCAAATGGGCTTCGCGAAAGGTCGCCCCGCCTGGAACAGTCGTACCCACAGCGGGCGCAATGCTTGGATCCAGAAAGTCAACATCAAGACTAACATGCAAAAGCCCGTTGGCGGCCTCCACACGCGTCAAAAACTCGCGTAAGGGGGCAGCAACACCGCGTTCGTCAATCGACCGCATATCATGGACCGTAATGCCGGTTTTACCGATATTTTTGGCTTCTGCGGGATCAACCGAACGGATGCCCATCTGGCAAATATTATTAGGATCAACCGGGTTTGCCAATTTGGGAAAAGCATCAAAGCCGGGCAACCCGGTGAAATAGGCCACAGGCGTGCCGTGCAGGTTACCGCTTGCAGTGCTGCCCGGCGTGTGCAGGTCGGGGTGCGCATCAAGCCACAACACAAAAAGCTGACGGCCCGCCTTTGCCGCACTACGCGACACCCCCGAAACGGTTCCCGCCGACAGGCTGTGATCGCCACCGATGAAAATCGGAAAATCGCAAGTTTGGGCAGCGTGATATGCCGCATCGCTTAGGGTTTGTGTCCAACCGACGGTCTCGGCCAGGTTATGGATGGCAGCATTAGCGTGGGTTTCCACACTCACCGGTTTAGCCGCGAAATCACCCTGATCGGTGACATCCCAACCAAGACTTTCCAGCACATCGGGTAATCCTGCCGTGCGCAAGGCCGCAGGCCCCATCAGACACCCCGGCTGACTGGCCCCAGTTTGCACCGGTGCCCCTAAGATATGGCAAGTCTTGCGAGTCATTTTAACCATCCATTTCTGTTTCATATAAAATAAATGTAAATAATGCTGTTTATAACCCAAATTAGTGGACAAAATTAATAGTATTATGTATATTTTGACAAGTTGAATACACATTTTGGCAAATCATCATGGAAATCACCCAAACCGACCGCCGATTGTTGGCGGCGCTTACAAAAAATGCCCGCGCTTCCATAACCGAACTTGCGGCGGCGGCCAAAGTATCGCGTGCAACGGTCAAAGCCCGCCTGATGCGGCTGCTAGATGGTGGCGTAATTCGACGTTTCACCATCGAAACAGACCTTGATAACAGCGACGCGGTACGCGCCATTACATGCGTAGAGCTGCAAGGCTCTATGTCCCGCGCGGTGATCCGATCTTTGCGTAAAATACCCGAGATAACCTCGTTGCATTCGACAAATGGCAAATGGGATCTGGTGGCGGAAATACGCGCCGAAAACCTGCAAGCCATTGACCGTATCCTGCGACAGATCCGCGAAATATCAGGAGTGCTGAATTCGGAAACCAGCATTTTGTTGAATGTGGCCTAAACCGGTAGCACAGTGGTCGATTTAATTTCCTCCATCGACAACAGTGCCGTGACGTTGAAAATTTTCACTTGCCGTATCAAAGCCTGGTAAAACTCATCATAGGCTTTGGCGTTTTCCACCCGCACCTTCAGAATATAATCAATGTCACCCGCAAGCCGGTGCGCCTCCAGAACTTCAGGGCGCGAAAGAAGCGTACCGACGAATTTTTTCTGCCACCCCATGTCATGCTCCGAAGTGCGCACAAGCACAAAAAAACAAGCCTCTAGCCCCAGTTTCAGCGGGTCTAATATTGCCGTGTTAGCCTTGATCAAACCCGATGCACGGTGCTTGCGAATACGGTTCCAGACGGGGGTTTTCGACGCCCCGACTTTCTTGGCAATATCATCCAGACTTTGCGATGCATCCGCCTGTAATTCGCGTAAAATCTTGCGATCGATTGCATCAAGTTGGTCTGTCA
>CAZMMG010000298.1:0-3080 GCA_964567355.1 uncultured Neptunicoccus sp. | reverse complement strand
ACATGTGGTTGATTATAATCTGCAACTTATCAATAAGGCGGACAGCATAATTTTGATGGAGGATTTTATCAAATCCCCGTTGGAACACGCGAAAAAAATGGGGTTAAGCGGGATAGAAGGCAAAACCATAACGGTCGAAAAAACCAACTCACATAATGACAGGGCATCAAGCTATGGTTTTTTGGAAGGGGTGGAAAAAAACTTGGATGCAATTTTGAAGATTCTGCTTTTTTCCTATAATGGGCAGAGGCTATCGGTTGCAGAGGTTGAAAATCATTTGCAACAACATTCTGTTATGAACCAAGCGAAATAGGCAATCAGATATAGATTAGAAAAGAACTGATGACACATCAGCCCTTTTGCATGGTCTATGCCGTCTTGTCCCATGGATTTATAAAACCCCATGCCCTATAGCTAAGGCAAATATTAAAGGAAAATATCTCCATGCCTGTAGGCGTATTTGACAGTGGATTGGGTGGCTTGACGGTTTATCGTGCCATCCAGAAGCATATGCCTGACCTGAGCCTCAGTTATCTGGGCGATAATGCCCACGCCCCTTACGGGGTGCGGGATGCCGATGACATTTATCACCTGACTTGCAAAGGCGTTGAACGGCTTTGGGACGAGGGCTGCGATCTGGTGATTCTGGCCTGCAACACTGCCACGGCGGTGGCGTGCAGACGGATGCAGGAAAATTGGGTACCTGCGGATAAACGGGTTCTTGGCGTGTTTGTGCCGTTGATTGAGGCGGTAACCGAACGCGGTTGGGGTGATACCTCGGCACCGCGCCAAGTGGATGTGAATGAAATCGCCCTGTTTGCCACGCCGGCAACCGTGGCCAGCCGCGCGTTTCAGCGCGAACTGGCGTTTCGTGCCATCGGGGTGGATGTGGAGGCACAACCTTGCGCCGGATTGGTCGATGCGCTGGAAGACAATGATCTGGAACTGGCCGAAGCGATGGTGCGTAGCCATGTGGGGGCACTGTTGCGCCGCATGCCCAATCCGCAATCCGCCGTTTTGGGCTGTACGCATTACCCCATATTGGAACATGTTTTTCAGGCCGCATTGGGGCAGGGGGTGAAAGTGTTTTCGCAGGCAGACCTGGTAGCGGCCTCATTGGAAGATTACTTGAAACGCCACCCCGATATGCTGGGTACGGACGGGGTTGGGCGATTGCTGACAACGGGGGATCCGCAAAAGGTCAGCGATGCGGCGACGCGTTTTTTGTCGAAATTGCTGCATTTTGAAGCAGCCTGATTGTAAAGCGAACAATAATCGCTTACATCCAAATTGACTATCAGGAGCAAGCTTATGTCCGCGCCAAAAAACATCGCAATATTGGGGGCCTCGGGTTATACGGGGGCCGAATTGGTGCGCCTGATCGCAAGCCACCCGATGATGCGTATTGTCGCTCTGACGGCTGAACGCAAAGCCGGGCTGGAAATGGCTGAAGTATTTCCGCATTTGCGGCACCTGAACCTGCCAAAACTGGTTAAAATCGACGCGGTGGATTTTGCGGATGTTGATCTGTGCTTTTGTGCTTTGCCGCACGCAACCAGCCAAAAAGTGGTTAAGGCCCTGCCGAAAGATTTGAAAATCGTTGATCTGTCAGCGGATTTCAGGCTGCGCGATGCGGATGAATACGCCAAATGGTATGGCGGTCAACATGATGCGCTGGAATGCCAGGCAGAAGCTGTTTACGGGCTAACCGAATTTTACCGCGACGAGATCAAAAATGCGCGTCTTGTAGCCGGCACCGGCTGCAATGCGGCCACCGGGCAATATGCCGTAGTGCCGCTGATCAAAGCTGGCGTGATTGATCTCGACGAGATCATTATCGACCTGAAAACCGGTGTTAGCGGGGCGGGGCGCGCGTTGAAAGAGAACCTTTTGCATGCGGAACTGTCCGAGGGTGCGCATGCTTATGCCATTGGCGGCACGCACAGGCATCTTGCTGAATTTGATCAGGAATTCAGTGCTATCGCAGGCCGGCCTGTCAAGGTGCAATTCACCCCCACACTGATCCCGGCCAATCGCGGTATCATTGCCAATGTTTATGTCAGGGGCGATGCCGAAATAATTTATGACACGCTTGCAAAGGCTTACGAAGATGAGCCGTTTATCGTGATGTTACCGTTTGGGCAGGCCCCGAGTACGCGCCATATTCGCGGCTCTAACTTTTGCCATATCGGAGTGGCGGCTGACCGCATAGAGGGGCGCGCAGTGGTGATCGCGACGCTTGATAACTTAACCAAAGGCTCTTCCGGGCAGGCGATGCAAAATGCCAACCTGATGTTGGGCTTAGATGAAAGGATGGGGCTGAAGATGGCCCCTGTGTTTCCATAATGGCCATAGGATTAAAGAAAAAACGCCGGGTTCAGTTGATCGTGATCGGCTTTGTTTTGATGGCAGTGGCCACCGCCCTTGTCGGCTATGGTTTTAAAGACGGGATTGAGTATTTTCGCAGCCCTTCCCAAGTGGTAAAGTCGCCGCCGCCACCGAATGAAACATTTCGTATTGGCGGGCTTGTGTTAGAAGGCAGTGTGAAAAAAAGCGGGCATACCGTTGATTTTGTGGTTACCGATGGTGGCGCCGATGTGCCTGTCAGTTTTTCCGGCATCCTGCCTGATTTATTCAAAGAAGGCACTGGTGTTGTTGGCACAGGCAAGCTGGTAGACGGTACATTTCAAGCCCGTGAAATTCTGGCAAAGCATGATGAAAATTACATGCCGAAAGAAGTGATCGACGCGTTGAAAGAACAAGGCGTATACCAACAGTCCGCTGAATAAACCACTTATCAGGAAGTTTACCTAAAGCTTATGCGCAAATTAAAAATGCGGATAGGCCATGCAAACCATCGACGAAATAGCCAGTGAAATCGTGCGCCGTGAAGGCGGTTATGTGAATGATCCCGATGATCCCGGCGGGGCCACGAAATATGGTGTCACCATACACACCATGCGCCGTTTGGGGCTGGATTTAACTGGGGACGGTAAAATAACCACAGCGGATGTGAAAGCCCTGACTAGTGGCCAAGGATGGGCTATTTTTAAAAAAAATTATTTTTTTGCACCTAAAAT
>CAZMMG010000297.1:0-3083 GCA_964567355.1 uncultured Neptunicoccus sp. | reverse complement strand
GGGTAGTGTGGGCCGCCAAGTTCAATGATCGGGCAGAGCTGTTTGACGCGTTGGGGGCCAATAAATTCGGTTTGCACCCCTTGCAGATTGTTGGCCTGCGCGGTGCGCTGGTAGCCGCGAATTTCGGCTTGGGTTTGGGCCAGCATCATTACGCCGCGTGGGCTGAACATCACGTTGTAATTCAGGTCTTGTGACATGGTTTCATAAAGCGAGCGGGCTTTTTCAAAGATCGCGGCAGACGGGTCTTGCAGATAGTTCGAGCGGATAATGGTGGTGTTGCGTCCAGTATTGCCGCCGCCCAGCCAGCCTTTTTCAATCACCGCGACATTGGTGATGCCGAAGTTTTTGCCCAAGTAATAAGCGGTGGCCAGCCCGTGCCCGCCGGCGCCGACAATGATCACGTCGTATTCTGATTTAGGCTCGGGGGATATCCAGGCCCGTTCCCAACCGGAATGGTGGCGGAAAGCTTCGCGCGCGATGGCAAATGCGGAATAACGTTTCATATGTGCAGCCTTGGGCAAGAAGTGTTGAACGGGACTATAGCGTGATCGGGCATATGCTGCCAGTGATGCCATAGTCATGCGCCCAAAGACGGCTAAGGCCAACGCGCCGAGCGGCATTTTCATGTATATTCCCGACATTTTCCAGGCCCATATGTCGCGTTTTTGGAAATGGGCTTTCCCTGATCGTTTTGCTCGGGTAGCAAGGGGTGAAATTTACCGGGATTTTGCTATGATTTGGGCAATTGTAATTTTGATGACACTGGCTGTAGCCTGGGTGATTCTGCGAGCTTTTTTGAAAGTGCCAGATGGGGCCAATGCCTCTGAGTTGGACGTTCAGGTTTACAAGGATCAACTGCAATCCCTGAACAGTGATGTGGAGCGCGGGCTTGTTACTGGCAATGAGGCCGAGGCGGCCCGGCTGGAAATATCGCGGCGTTTGCTGGCGGCCGACAAGCGGGCGCAAAACGAGGTTGCGGCAGGTACGGCGCCGGCCTCGAAGCTGTTTCTGGTGGTGGTTGCGTTGTTCCTTTTGGCGGGATCTTTGGGGCTTTATCAGTTTATGGGAAATCCGGAGTTGCCTGATCAACCGTTGGCGGCGCGGCTTGAAGCGGTGCGGATTGCGCGGGAAAACCGACCGCATCAGATCGAGGCTGAAACGCAGATCGGCACAGCGGACAAGTCGCAAATTAGCACTGCCGATTTGCCCGAAGACTATTTGAAGCTGGTCAAACAGTTGCGCGAAACCATGAAACAGCACCCGAACGATATTGTGGGTTGGGAACTGCTTGCCGCCAATGAGGCGCGTATTGGCAATATGCACGGGGCATGGCAGGCCAAGGAAAAGGTGATCTTGCTTTTGGCTGATAAGGCAGAGGGCAAAGATTATGCCGAGTTGGCGGAATATATGATCATCGCGACCAAAGGCTATGTTTCGGTTGAAGCCGAAGATGCTTTGGCCCGCGCCCTGAAACTGGATGTAAAATCGCCGCGTGCACGCTATTATTCGGGGCTGGCTTTGGCGCAAAACGGGCAGCCTGATGTGGCGTACCGGATGTGGGCTGCTTTGTTGGAAGAAGGCCCGGCGGATGCGCCGTGGATGCCGCTTATTCGCGGACAAATCGGTGCCATGGCGCAGGCCGCAGGGATCAATATGGCTGATCAGAATGCGCCCGGGCCTTCTGCCGATCAGGTGGAAGCGGCGGGCCAGATGAGCGAGGCCGAGCGCCAAGATATGATCCGCGGTATGATCGCGGGTCTGGCCGAGCGGCTGGATACAAAAGGCGGCGCACCTAATGAGTGGGTGCGGCTGATCCGTGCTTACGGGGTTTTGGGCGAGACTGATAAAGCTTTGGGCAGTTGGAACAAGGCGCGGGATGTTTTTGCCAAGGACGCTGCCGCCTTGGCTCTTTTACTTGAAGCGGCGCAGGCGGCTGGGGTGGCCGATTGAGCGGGGTTTGCGATGATATTGACGGGTTTGCTGCCATAATCGGGACGCAGGCATCATTGATGGGGCTGGATTTTGGCAGCAAGACCATCGGGGTGGCTATCTCTGACCGGTTGCAAACGGTGGCAACACCGCGCGAGACTATAAAGCGCAAACGCTTCGGGCTGGATGCGGATGCGCTTGAGCGGTTGATTGCGGATAATCAAATCGCGGGAATTGTGCTGGGTTTGCCGTTGAATATGGATGGCTCGGAAGGGCCACGGGTGCAATCGACGCGGGCTTTTGCACGGAATTTGGCGGTGCGGATTTCTGTGCCGATGTTTTTCTGGGATGAACGGTTGTCGACGGTGGCGGCGGAAAGGGCGCTTTTAGAGGCGGATATGTCGCGTAAAAAGCGCGCTGATGTGATAGATAATGTGGCAGCATCCTACATATTGCAGGGCGTTTTGGATCGGTTATCGCATATAAGGCGTGGATGATGGACGAGGTTTGGAAACGAAATGAACCTGACAGCCCTTGCGTGAAGGTCTGCGT
Source organism: uncultured Neptunicoccus sp. (assembly GCA_964567355.1). Classification (GTDB taxonomy): domain Bacteria; phylum Pseudomonadota; class Alphaproteobacteria; order Rhodobacterales; family Rhodobacteraceae; genus Amylibacter. Next base: position 602 of record CAZMMG010000297.1, on the reverse strand, counting down.
GATCCACCCCAAAGCCGGCATTTGCATTGGCTGTTATCGGCGCAATTCCGAGATCGCCAAATGGGCGCGGATGAGCCATGAAGAACGCCTTGCAATCATTGCGGAGCTGCCCGAGCGGGCTGGATTGTTGAAGGGAAAGCGGCGTGGTGGGCGCAAGCGGGGTTAAGCCTGTTACACTATCCGCTTTGCGCCCAATTCACTGCTGCGTTTAGGCCCAGTTTGGCCCTGCCTACATAAGCTGTGTCATATATTTGGAGTGCAGTCTGCTATGCGGGCTGCGTTTTGGCGTTGTGGGTTCACAACAAGACATGCTTTCCGCTTTTTGCGCCCTTGCGCCGATTTCCGCCAGATCAAACGGTTTGGTGATATAATCTGTGGCACCGGCGGCGAATGCTTCGTCCATATCGGATTTTTCAGAAAAAGCGGTTAGCATGATAATCGGGGTTTGCGAGTATCCAGCCAAACTGCGTACCCTGCGGCACAGCTCGATCCCGTGCATGAACGGCATTGAAATATCAAAGAAAAAGCAATCATAAACGCGGTTGCCACTTTCGATTTGTTGTAAGGCATCTTCAGCTGAATTGCATAGGGTTACGTCATTG
>CAZMMG010000296.1:0-3108 GCA_964567355.1 uncultured Neptunicoccus sp. | reverse complement strand
ACATAAAGCGGTTCGCGCCCGCCGATGCCAAGCCCGCGCCTCTGCCCGATGGTATAGTGGATCACACCCTTGTGCTGGCCCAGAATCTCGCCGTCTATATGCACGATATCGCCGGGGTCAGCAGCACCCGGGCGCAGTTTTTCGATTACGTCGGCATAAGAACCGTTGGGCACGAAACAGATGTCCTGACTGTCGGGTTTATCGGCCACGGGCAGGCCGAATTTGCGCGCCAATGCGCGGGTTTCGGCTTTGGACGACAAATGTCCCAGCGGAAAACGCAGGTATTCCAGTTGATCCTGTTTGGTGGAAAACAGGAAATAGCTTTGATCGCGGTCGCCGTCAGCCGCCTTATGCAACTCGGCCTTTTCGGCCCCTTGAAAGCGTTGGATATAGTGACCCGTCGCCATGCAATCCGCATCCAGATCTTTGGCGGTTTCCAAAAGATCGCGAAACTTCACCCGCTCGTTGCAGCGGATACAAGGCACTGGCGTGGCGCCTGCAAGGTAGGCGTCGGCAAATTCGTCAATGACGCTTTCCTTGAAGCGGTTTTCATAGTCCAGAACGTAATGCGGAAAACCCATTTCCTCGGCCACACGGCGCGCATCGTGGATGTCACGCCCGGCACAGCAGGCACCCTTTTTGGCCAGTGCCGCGCCGTGGTCGTAAAGCTGCAAGGTGACACCGACCACATCATAGCCTTCTTCGGCCAGCATTGCTGCCACAACCGAGCTGTCGACGCCGCCAGACATGGCGACCAGCACACGGGTATCTTTGGGGGCTTTGGCAAAGCCCATAGAGTTCAGCTTGGTTTTGGTGTCGGCAGACATGGTTACGATCCTTATAATGTCTCGCTTTATAATAAAACCCGACACACTAACAAGGGCGGCTTTTACATCTGATTAAGGGCTTTGCGACAAACCTTATGCACAGGCTATCGGTGAGATGTAAATGTATGTGAAAAAAATCAAGGGGCCAAATTTTGTGACATTACCGGACGGGCGCAAACTGACGCGCTCGGATTTGCCACCCGTTGCGACCAGACGTTGGGTGGCATCGCGCAAGGCCTGTGTTATTTTGGCGGTTGAGACAGGGCTGATCGAAAAACAGGAAGCCTGTGAAATATATCAAATATCACAAGAAGAATTTGATGGGTGGTTGGAGGCGGTAAAATCCCATGGGATCAGTGCTTTAAAGACAACAAAATTACAAAACTATAGACAACCATAGGTAGAAATGCTATTTTGTTCTCGTGGGTAACGAGTGGTTAACCATTGTTGCGCAGAGTGTAGGGAAGATTAACCAACCGTTCGCGGAGGCAACCATGCGTATATTACTTGTCGAAGATGATCCTAGCACTGCCAAAAGCATCGAAATGATGCTGCAAAATGCCAATTTCAATGTTTATGCCACGGATATGGGCGAAGAAGGCATAGATTTAGCCAAATTATACGATTACGATCTTATTTTACTGGATTTAAACCTGCCTGATATGGATGGGCATGAAGTTTTACGTCATTTGCGCAATGCAAAGATATTAACACCAATTCTCATTCTGTCCGGTTACGACACCATTGAAGATAAAATCAAAGGTTTTGGTTTCGGGGCCGATGATTATCTGACCAAACCGTTTGAGCGGGCCGAATTGGTCGCCCGCATTCACGCGATTGTACGCCGTTCGCAGGGACATGCGGAATCGGTGATTGAAACCGGTCGTATTTGCGTCAATCTAGACCAGAAAACCGTTGAAGTGGGCGGCGAGCAGGTACATTTGACCGGCAAAGAGTATCAGATGTTCGAACTTCTTTCCCTGCGCAAAGGCACAACCCTGACGAAAGAGATGTTTTTGAACCATCTTTATGGCGGCATGGACGAGCCGGAGTTGAAAATCATCGATGTATTTATTTGCAAACTGCGCAAAAAACTGGCTAAAGCCACCGGTGGTGAAAATCATATTGAAACGGTTTGGGGACGCGGTTATGTGCTGCGCGACCCGATTGTAACTGCGGAACACACGCTGGCGGTTGCCGGTTAATTCGTAAGGAATCGCTGGACGATTTAACCATCGCGCCGTACATCTAAAGGGTGTGATAAGGGGTGGTTTGGTGTCGGAAATTCCAGTGTCAAAGCTGACAAAGCAACAGGCGGGTGCAGAGCTCGCGCGGCTTGCCATTGTTTTGTCGCGAGCCAACAAGCGGTATCATACCGATGACGCCCCCGAAATAACGGATGCTGGGTATGATCGCCTAAAACGTCGCAACGCGGCACTTGAGGCGGCTTTTCCGGAACTGAAACGCGCCGACAGCCCCAGTGATCTTGTCGGGGCGCCAGTGGCGGAAACGTTTTCGAAAATCAGCCATAGCGTACGTATGCTTTCACTGGGAAATGCCTTTGAAGATGCGGATGTCTATGATTTTGATACCCGAATTCGCAAATTTCTGGGCTTCGATCCGACTGCATCTTTATCGTATACCGCAGAGCCGAAAATCGACGGTCTGTCTTTGTCTCTGCGCTATGAAAAAGGCGTACTTGTCTCTGCTGCCACACGCGGGGACGGCGCTGTTGGGGAAAATGTCACCACCAATGCCCGTACCATCAAGGATATTCCGCACTTTGTTGAAAACGCTCCTGATGTTATCGAAGTGCGCGGTGAAGTTTATATGAGCCATGCGGATTTCGAGGCCCTGAATACACGGCAGTCGGCAACAGGCGATAAGGTTTTCGCCAATCCGCGCAATGCGGCCGCAGGCTCGTTGCGCCAGTTGGACGCGGGCATTACCGCTGCGCGGCCTTTGAAATTTTTTGCATATGCCTGGGGTGAAGTTTCGGCACCTTTGGCCGATACGCAAACAGCGGCCATTGCGCGGCTTCAAAGAATGGGGTTTTCCACCAACCCGTTGATGCAAACCTGCGACGGGCCAAAGGCGATGATTGCCCAATATATCAGAATTGAAGAACAACGCGCCACTTTGGGCTATGATATAGACGGCGTGGTCTACAAGCTGGACGATCGGGCACTGCAGGAGCGTCTAGGCTTTCGTGACACCACGCCGAGTGAGGCAATTGCCCATCAATTTCCAGCCGCAATGGCCCATACACGGCTGCACGCCA
>CAZMMG010000295.1:0-3125 GCA_964567355.1 uncultured Neptunicoccus sp. | reverse complement strand
TTATGATGTGAGACCGTATCGATGTTTTATGTATGTTTTTATATTGTAAGTTAGTGTATTTATTAGTTGTGGTTGTGTGTGTGGTTTTGTTTTAAGGCAGAAGACGGCATCGGGGGTGCGCCTTAGTCTCGTGGGCTCGGGGAGGTGTATAAGAGACAGGGTCTGTGAATGTCATCGCACCGGCCACATTGTTGCAGGTGATGAACCATTTCAACGGCAAGCAGGTATTGAAATCAGCCGAACCCGGCGAAGTTGTGAAAGAAAATTCCGAGCGTGACTTGCGCGATGTCAAGGGTCAGGAACGCGCCAAACGTGCAATGGAAATCGCCGCCGCAGGGCGGCACCATTTGTTCATGGTCGGTTCGCCCGGGTCGGGCAAATCGATGATGGCCTCACGTATGCCCGGGATTTTGCCCCTGTTGGATGCGCATGAAGCCTTAGAGACCTCAATGATCCATTCCTTGGCAGGGCTATTGACCGAAGGCGGTATTTCCAAAATGCGCCCGTTTCGTGATCCGCATCATACCGCGTCCATGGCCGCAATCGTTGGCGGTGGGCGCGGTGCAAAACCGGGGGAAATATCGCTGGCGCATAACGGGGTTTTGTTTCTAGATGAATTACCAGAGTTCTCCCGCCAAGTGCTGGAAACCCTGCGCCAACCGGTGGAAAACGGCACGGTGATGGTATCGCGGGCCAATGCGCATGTGAAATACCCTTGCAAATTCATGCTGATCAGTGCCGCCAACCCGTGCCGTTGCGGTTATCTGGCAGACCCGGTTCGGGCCTGTGCCCGGGTGCCGCTTTGTGGGCAGGATTATCTGGGACGTATATCGGGGCCGTTGATGGACAGGTTCGATTTGCGTGTGGAAGTGCCGCCTGTTTCAATGCAGGATTTGTCACAAGAGAGGGCCAAGGAAAGCAGCGCGGATATTGCCAAGCGGGTATTGTCGGCGCGACTTTTGCAGGCCAAGCGTTATGACGGTATTGCAGAGGTGGCCTTGAACACCGATGCCGAAGGCGAAGTGTTGGCGCAGGTTGCAAGCCCCGATGCTGACGGGGCTGCGCTGTTGGAAAAAGCTGCTGATAAATTCAAGCTGACCGCACGCGGCTATCACCGGGTTTTGCGGGTGGCGCGCACCATTGCCGATCTGGATGCGCAAGATAACGTGCAAAAACCCCATATCGCCGAAGCGTTAAGTTACCGATTGGCCCTATAATTTGTCTTGGGATATGTGCCGCTTTAGAAAAGCCACAACTTCCGAAATAGCCTGATTTGCTTCGGGGACAAGGCCGCGCAGAATTTGAAAAACATGAAAGCCGTTGTCATGAAGTTGAAGCTCTGCTTTGACGCCCTGATCCTTTAGGTGTTTGAACATCGCCACACTGTCATCGCGCAAAATTTCATAGCGTGACGCGTGCAGTAAAACCGGCGGTGAGCCTTGGAAACCGGCATTGATCGGCGACAGGTAAGGATCGGATAAATCTGCATTCGGGGCATAGGCCTGATGCATATCGTCAAAACGCGAAGCCGCCAAAACACAATCGCTGCGGGCATTTTCAATGCGGCTTTGGCCGGTTGAGGAAAAATCCGTCAGGGGTGAAAAAGTGAAAGCACATGCGGGCATCGCTAAGGAGTTGGCTTTGATATAGGCGAGCAGGGCAAAGGTTAAATTGCCCCCCGCACTGTCACCGCCGAGGATAATATTTTGCGCCTCAAACCCCATATCCAGCAGGGCAAGATAGCTGGCCACAACATCGTCGAAGCCTTTAGGGTATTTATGTTCGGGGGCCAGCGCATAATTGGGTAACACCGCTTTTATTCCCAACTGCCCGGCAATATCTGCGGCCATGTGTTTATGGGTGTCGGCGCTGCCGAAGATAAATCCGCCGCCGTGGATATAAAGCAGAACATGTGTTTGCGACGGGTTCGGCAGGCTTGCCCAAACCACTGGAATGGTGCGGTTTTTGTGCTTTAAAATGCTTTTTTCATACCGGGCACCTTTGGGGTTTATGGCGTTCATTTTGGTTATGAAATCCGCATAGCGGCGCAGCCAGACCAAATTTCCGATACGGGCCAGCCCCGATTTGAACAACAGTCTTGAACCGGCAGACATAAGGTTTAAACGAAACGACATCAGCGTGCCCTGCGCTTCTCTATGGCGATCCATATTTTTTCGGCCACATTGATGCCGTCAAAGCGTTCCAATTCCTGAATGCCCGTGGGTGAGGTGACGTTGATCTCGGTCAAATTGCCGCCGATCACGTCGATGCCAACAAAAATCTGACCTTTTTCACGCAACAGCGGGCCGATGCGGGCGCATATCTCAAGATCACGCGCATCCATTTCGACCTTTTCGGGTCTGCCGCCCACATGCATGTTGGATCGGGTCTCGCCTTTGGCGGGCACGCGGTTAATCGCGCCAACGGCTTCGCCGTCGATTAGGATCACCCGTTTGTCGCCTTTGCTGACATCGGGTAGAAATTTTTGCGCGATTAGCGGCTCGCGGTTGATGCCACCAAACAGTTCATGCAAAGAGGTCAGGTTTTTGTCATCTTTGCCAAGCCGGAACACCCCCGCCCCGCCGTTGCCGTATAGCGGTTTGAGAATGATGTCTTTGTGCTTTTCCTTGAAGGCTTTCAAGGTGTCCAAATCGCGCGAAATCGTGGTTGGCGGTGTCAGGTCGGGAAATTCCAGAACCAATAGTTTTTCGGGATAATTTCGCACCCAGGTCGGGTCATTGATCACCAGAGTTTTCGGGTGGATCATATCCAACAGATGGGTGGTGGTGATATAGCCCATATCGAAAGGCGGGTCTTGGCGCAGCCAAACCACATCTTGTGTGGCAAGATCAATTTCCTGCAAATCGCCCAGTTCAAAGTGGTTGCCAACTTCGCGGCGCAGCTTTAACGGCCAACCTTTTGCAGTGATACGGCCTTCTTGATATGAAACTCTGTCAGGGGTGTAATAAAACAGCTCATGGCCGCGCAACTGGGCTTCTTCGGCGATACGAAACGTACTGTCGGCATTGATGTCGACCAAGTCGATCGGATCCATTTGAAAAGCTACTTTAAGGGTCATCGGGCTGCCTTCGTGTGATGATAACCCGTTATAAATGGCCCAGCAC
>CAZMMG010000294.1:0-3145 GCA_964567355.1 uncultured Neptunicoccus sp. | reverse complement strand
CTTCAGGCTCTTGCGCCTTCTTTGCCGCTTTCAGCCGTTTCTCAAGTGCAGCCAGTTGTTTTGGATCAGGGCCGTCCGTCATGTTTCAAGCCTCTCTATCCGCCCAACAAATGCACCCTGGACAGTTGCGCGCAAACTAGGGTTAAGGCACGCGAGAGTCAACGACATATACCTAGCATTTCAAATGGTCTAACTATCCATAATTAAACGATTAATTCAAATTCTACGGCGATGTGTAAAAGGGAAATCAGCACACATGTGCCGATATCATCCTACTTTCTTATATTCAACCATTTGGTTGAAAGTAGGATATAAAACTGACAGCACCCTGCCACCTTAGCTAACCGATAAGGTGCCGGGGTAAATCAACTGTCGGGTTTTATCCGCGCACGTCTCTAAATCGCACCAAATGCCGCTGACCTTCATCCCACAGATGCAGGTTTGCACATTTCAGGCTTTGCCAGAAGGTCAGTCGGTGGACGTTTTCCAACACTGGGTAATCGCGAATTACTTCGGGAAGTCGGTAAAATGGAATGCGGCTATAGAGATGGTGCACATGGTGAATACCGATATTTCCCGATATCCAGCGCAGTGGTTTTGGCAACGCATAATAAGATGAGCCGTAAAGGGCAGCATCATGCATGTCCCAATTTTCCGGCTGGTCCCATTGGGTATCTTCAAACTGGTGCTGCACATAAAACAACCACATGCCTGCAGCCGCCGCAGTGAAGCTGGTGATGCCGAAGATCGCGAAAAACTGCCAAAATCCGATCATATAAATTAAAATGGAATAGGTGATCAGCATCATAAGTGTGGTGCCCATTGTCGAAATCCAGTATTTGACCCCGTCTTTCATAAAGCCCACAGGAAGCCGTTGCTGGATGCCGAAAATATAAATCGGGCCGATCACAAACAGTGTCAGCGGGCTGCGATAGAGCCTATATACGAACCTACCCCAACGCGTATCCGCCTTATATTCCTCAACCGTCATTGTGTAGATGTCACCGACGCCGCGTTTACCTAGATTGCCCGAGGCCGAATGATGAATCGAATGGGTGCGCCGCCACAAAGCGTAAGGTGTCAACGTCAATACACCCAAAACACGTCCGACCCAGTCGTTTGCCGTTCGCGACGAAAACAAAGAGCCATGACCGCAATCATGTTGCAACGTGAACAGGCGCACCAAAAAACCGCCACCAAGAACGCCCAGCAAACCCGTTAGGAAGTAGCTAAACGAGATCGAGGCCCAAGCCAAAGCCCAGCAGCCCAGAAAGCCTGCAAGCGTTATCGAAAGTTCAAACACACTGCGCCAAGTATTCGGCTGGCGATATTTCGCCAGTAACCGCAACCATTCTTTACTGGAAGTTATCTGCGCCTTTAGGGTGTGCAACCCTGACATATCATTCATAAATTTCAGACCTAGACTGCTCGTTCATTTTTGCTAATGCGCACGCTACCCGATAAAATGCAATTCTGAAAGGAGTTTTACGCACAAAACTTTATTCTATCACAGAATTTACACAACTTAAGATGGCATCAAAGCCTTTTTGTTTATCCTGATCCGATATAAAAGACGCAGAAAATGAATTTTTAGCTAACTGAATGATATCTTTTGCATCCAAGCCGACCGCTTTCGCCACTTGTTTATAATTATCATTGACATAGCCGCCGAAATAGCTGGGATCATCGGAATTGATCGTGGCCAGCAATCCCGCCTGCAAAGCCTTTTTGATCGGGTGCTGATCAAGCCGCTCAATACCGCGCAGGCGCAGGTTTGACAAAGGGCACATGGTCAGCGGCGTTTGGTCGCGCACCATGCGCCCGATCAAGGCCGGATCTTCAAAAGACCGGTTACCGTGATCAACGCGTTGCACCTTCAAGTCATCGAGCGCGGTCGTGACATAAGCCGCCGGCCCCTCTTCCCCCGCATGGGCCACAGGCACGAAACCTTGCGCACGCGCCTCGGCATAAACCCGGCTAAACAATTCAGGCGGCCGGCCCGCTTCAGAGCTATCCAACCCGACCCCAAAGATATGCTCTTTGTGTTTGCAAGCACATTCCAACGCTTCAAACGCCGCTTCTTCGGGCAAATGGCGCAGGAAGCACATAATCAGTTTTGATGTGATCCCCATTTCCTTATGCGCCGCCTCCAGCGCGGAAGCAATCCCGCCCAGCGCGGTTTCAAAAGCAATACCGCGTTCCATATGCGCTTGTGGATCAAAGAATATTTCCACATGGCGCACGCCTTGGCCCTGAACCTTTTCCAAATAAGCCCATGTCAGATCGTAAAAATCACGGGTTTCGATCAGAACCGACATACCCTGATAGTAAACGTCCAGAAAATCCTGCAGATTGTTGAACTCATAAGCCGCCCGAACCTCGGCAACAGAGGCATAAGGCAGCTCTATCCCGTTACGTTTGGCCAGCTCAAGCATCATTTCAGGTTCCAGCGTGCCTTCGATATGCAGGTGCAGTTCTGTCTTGGGCAAAGCATCAATCAGTCTATCTAAATCCATTTTCAAACCTTATACCAACAAGTGTGATCTGTGTTTATAATCAGGAAGTTGCGGAAGTATTATCCGATAATTCCAAAAACTGTTTCATCCGCGCCAAGGCCCGTTCTATATTCTCTACCGAATTGGCATAGCTTAGGCGGATATAGCCTTCGCCCATAACGCCGAAATCAGGCCCGCCAATAGTGGCAACACCTGCCTTTTCCAGCAAATCGGTTGCCAGCTGTTTTGCACCATATCCGGTTTTCGCAATATTCGGGAAGGCATAAAACGCACCCAAAGGCGTGATGCAACTGACATTCGGCAAAGCATTCAGCCCCGCAACCACCACACGGCGGCGGTGATCAAATTTCACCAGCATTTCCGCCACACAGTCCTGCGGCCCCTGCAAGGCCGCCAATGCCGCCCATTGCGCAGGAGCGTTTACGCAAGACCAGGAATTCACCGCCAGTTTTCGGGCCGCATCCATCAACCCATCGGGCCAGATCGAATAACCCAACCGCCAGCCGGTCATAGCATAGGTTTTTGACCAGCCGTCCAGCAGGATCAGACGGTCACGAAGGGACCCGTCTCTTATCCACCTCTCCGCGCCCACCAGCCTCACGCGAACCTCGTATGCCGTCTTCTGCTTT
>CAZMMG010000293.1:0-3146 GCA_964567355.1 uncultured Neptunicoccus sp. | reverse complement strand
GGGCTTGGCCATCCGCCAATCCATATCGAAGCAGAAAGCCTGAACGGTAAACCACCCGTTGTGGCTTTGGAAACATCAAACGCGCCGATTATCACCAACTAACCAATATGAAACATGGGCTTTGATTGCATCCTAAAGACGCCACCTCGATGAACCGGGCCTGGCCTGGTTCAACCCGAAATTCTGGGGGTCTTTTGTTTCACCCCATCACGAACAGCTGCAAATCCGCCACGTTCGTGCCTGTAGCCCCGGTCATCAATAAATCACCTGACAACTTCAACGCGGCATAACTATCGTTGTTTTTCAGTAACCTACCCAAATGACCGCCTGCATCCGATAGGCGTTGCAATGTTTGCGTATCGACTAAACCGCCTGCGGCATCTGTTGGGCCGTCACGTCCGTCGGTGCCGCCACTAAGGAAGCACCAAGGGCCGCTCAACCCTGCTTCACCGGCATATTTTGCCAGCCAAAGGGCCAATTCCTGATTGCGCCCGCCCTTGCCGTTGCCGGTCAATTCCACCGTGGTTTCACCGCCATAGGCCAGTGCAAAAGGGCCGCCTTTCGCATGGGTTTTAATGTCCGCTATGATACGTTTGGCCGCCTGCATAACATCACCCACAAGCGGGTCAGGCATCAGCGTTGCATTCACAACCTTTGCCATTGCAGCAAGACTTTGAGCATTGGAACCGATCAAGCTTGCATCCACCGCCTGCTCTGCGGTGTGGTTTTTTGCGGTTTGCAAATAGCTTTGCACCGATTGCGGCATTTTATCGAAATTTCCGGTTTTGATCAGCAAATCGCGGGCCTGTGTTATTGTCCCAATTGGGCCGATGCTGGGGCCACTACCGACAACGCGCAAATCGTCGCCCAAAACATCCGACAGGATATACGAGCGCACGGTTGCCGGTTTGGCCAAACGCAACAGCCCACCACCTTTCAGACGTGACAGGGATTGGCGCACCAAGTTTATGTTCGTGATGTCCAGACCACTGGTCAGCAAAACTTGGTTAACTTCCGATTTATCAGCCAAGCTGATGCCCGGCGCAGGCGCAGGCAACAATGCCGAGCTGCCGCCGCTGACAAGGGCTAGAACCACATCGTTCTTTTTAGCAGGTGCAAGTAACGCCATAACCTCATCCGCCGCCGCCAAACCTTGAGCATCAGGCACCGGATGGGCAGCCCCTAGAACGCGCAGCTTTTCAATCTCGATCACATTTTCATAATTGGTCACAGCAAGTGCGGTAAAGTCAGCCCCTTCGGGTAAAGCATCCAGCGCCGCTTGCGCCATTTTACATGCAGCCTTACCGAACGAGATCAGCAGATATTTACCGTCATCCAAAGGTAAAAGAGGACGCTTTTGCAGCTCTTTGACCAAGGCTTTAGCCGGGTCGGCAGCCTCGACACCCGCTAGAAATGCCCGTTTAGCATTATTTTTTAGATCTTGCATCATTTCCATAACACGCCTTTAAACGCTTCTAAATGCCCATAATCGGCTTAGAATAAACGTCATGATAGCAACGCTAAGGGTGGAGATGATCAATGACAAGGTCGGGCTGATTTGCAGTAACTTGGTCAATGTCAGCAAAATCAGCTCATTCACCACAAAGCCCAGCACCGCCACGCTGAAAAAACGCATCGCAGTTGAACGAATGGGGCGACCATGGCCGCGAAAGGTGAAAAACTGGTGGCCCAGAAAACTGACCAACAGGGCCGTCATGAACGCCCAGAGGTTTGCCCATAGCGGGTTCACGTTCAGTGCAATCCATGTACTGCCCACGGTAAGATGCACCAAAGTCGCCACTGCGCCGACAAAACCAAAACGTAGGGATTGTGACAGCATTACGAGGGTTTCTTATCCGGTGTGGTTTCTTCCGCAACAATGAACCTTGGGCGGCCTTTGACTTCGGTAAACACCCGCGCCAGATATTCGCCAATGATGCCCACCGACATCAACTGAATACCACCGAGAAAAAACACCGCCACGGTGATGGTGGCAAAACCGGGCACATCGATGCCCCAGATCAGGGTTTTCAAAACGATCCACGAACCGTAAAATATCGACAACAATGCCAGCGCGAAACCAACTACCGTCCATATACGCAAAGGCCAACTGGTAAAGGATGTCAGCCCCGTCACCGCCAGTTTGAACAGGTTCATAAATCCGAATTTCGATGTGCCGGTGGTGCGCTCTTTCATCTTGATCGGCAGGGCCATCGATTTGAACCCGACCCAGCTATAAATCCCTTTCATGAACAGGTTTTGCTCGGGCAAGGCGCAGATGCAATCGACGACACAGCGATCCATAATCCTGAAGTCCCGACTGTCGGCGGGAATGTCTATATCGGTGCCAAAGGACAGCATTTGGTAGAACCGTTTGGTAAAAGCGCGTTTAAGAAAGGTTTCATCATCGCGGTTTTCACGCACCGCATAAACCATTTCATAGCCCTGATCATAATGCTTCAGCATCTCTTCCAGATAGGAAATAGGTTCCTGCAAATCCGCGTCCAGAATCACAACCGCCTTACCTTTGCTGGCTTCTAGCCCTGCCATAAGGGCGCGTTCCTTGCCGAAATTACGCGACAGGCGCAAAACCCTAACGGGATGTTTTGCCCCCATTTTTTTGGCCTTTTCAAAGGTGGTATCTTTGCTGCCATCATCAATGATGATAATTTCAAAACTCTTTTTCAGGCGCGTGGCTTCTGCGGCGACCTGTTCAATGGTGTCCTTGATGCTGCCTTCTTCATTGAAGGCGGGAATAACGAAAGAAAGCTGCGGGAGTTTAGCCGAACTGCGCGAAGGTGTTTTCAATTTGCCGCTCCCGGTTTGTTTTCCAGATACACCCTATAGCGTCCGGATATTTTGACAAAGCTGAATTGCCCACCATATGCGGCCTCGAACGCCGCCTGAGCCGGTGGCACAATCGCGATGGCATCTTGCACAGTATTTTCTGTCAGTTTTTTCACATCGTCCAGAGTCGCGAAAAACACCACCTTGCCCGCCGAATAAAACTCCTGCCTCTTCTACACATCTCCGAGCCCACGAGACTAACGCGAACCACGTATGCCGCCTTATGCCACACAAAAACAACAAAACACCTATCACACCATACCACCATCACCCACTCCCACCCACCTTCTATCAAGTAA
>CAZMMG010000292.1:0-3150 GCA_964567355.1 uncultured Neptunicoccus sp. | reverse complement strand
GAAATGACAATTGAAAAAGTAGACACACTTATAGTTGGTGCCGGTCAGGCTGGTGTGGCCATGAGTGAGCACCTGAGCAACAGCGGTGTGCCTCATCTTGTTTTGGAGCGACATCGAATTGCTGAACGCTGGCGTTCCGAAAGATGGGACTCTCTGGTTGCGAATGGCCCGGCATGGCATGATCGATTTCCGGGTATGGAGTTTTCCGATACTGCCCCCGAAGCCTTTCCTGCCAAAGAAAAAGTTGCGGATTACTTTGTCGATTATGCAAAACAGATTGCTGCCCCCATCCGTTGCGGTGTGGAGGTTAAAGAGGTAAAGCGAAATATTGGTCGACCTGGCTTTCGGGTAGAAACGTCGGCGGGCATTTTAGAAGCCACCAACGTGGTTGCCGCAACTGGCCCTTTCCAACGTCCGATTATCCCCGCTGTTGTTCCTGAAAATACGGATGTCTTGCAAATTCATTCCAACGCTTACCGTAGTCCCGACCAATTACCCGAAGGCGCGGTTCTGGTGGTCGGAGCCGGATCTTCAGGCGTGCAGATCGCGGATGAGCTTTTGCGTGCTGGCAAGCGCGTTTACCTTTCTGTCGGCCCGCATGATCGGCCTTTTCGCAGCTATCGCGGACGTGATTTTGTCTGGTGGCTGGGGGTTCTTGGCAAATGGGATGCTGCTGCCATGGCCCCTGGTACGGAACATGTAACGATTGCAGTAAGCGGTGCGCGTGGTGGCCATACTATCGATTTTCGGCGCCTTGCAGAACATGGGATGACACTGGTTGGCCGAACCGAAAAATTCAAAGATGGTATGATAAGCTTTGCACCTGATCTTGCAAAAAATATTGCGAAAGGGGATGCTAATTATTTGTCGCTATTGGATGAAGCCGATGCTTATATTGCCCGCAATGGTCTGGATATTCCAAATGAACCAGATGCTCGTAATATTTACCCTGACCCGTGGTGCATAAGCAACCCCGTTCTGAAGCTGGATATTGCAGAGGCGGGAATATCCTCGATTATCTGGGCAACAGGCTTTGCAACCGATTTCAGCTGGTTGAAGGTTGATGCGTTTAATGAAGAAGGCAAGCCTAAACATCAACGCGGAGTATCGGCTGAGTCTGGTGTCTATTTTCTGGGATTGCCATGGCAATCTCGACGGGGGTCCAGCTTTATCTGGGGTGTCTGGCATGATGCAAAATATTTAGCAGATCATATCTTAACGCAACGCAAGTATTTGGAATACCACCCTTCCGCGTAACAAAAGCCAGATGGAATAGCTGAAAAAGAAACGGTTCCATTAAGCTTTATTTTATAATTCTGAAGAAACAACCGACCTTGCAAAGGAATGCGGTATTTTCAATGTGTGCTAAACAGGTTTTCATTTATCAGCGTATCCAGCATGGAAATCGACAGATCGCTATCATTTAAACAAGGTATCACGGTACAATTATTCCCACCAAAATCAATAAATTTTTGCTTGGCGCGCAGGCCCATCTCTTCTAGCGTTTCAACGCAATCCGATGAAAATCCTGGCGTGATAATGGAGAGGTTTTTAATGCCGTTGCGTGCCATTTTGACAATGGTTTCTTCGGTGTCCGGCCCAATCCATTCTACACGGTCTGAACGTGACTGATATGTCAGCAATAACTGCCAATCTTTCAACCCCAGCTTTTTGCGTAACAGATTTACCGTGGCTTCACATTGGCTTTGGTAAGGGTCACCTTTGGCAATAAAATCAACGGGTAATCCATGCAATGATGCGATAATAACCTCAGGATCCCAGGTTAGACTGTCATGATGGACGCGTATGCTTTCCGATAAGGCATAAATATAGTCCGGATGATCAAAATAAGGTGGGATAGTACGGACTGTCGGCTGATTGCGCAGGGATTTGAGGGTGTCAAAAGCTACATCCATTGCCGTTCCGGTTGTGGCACTGCTGTATTGTGGGTAAAGTGGGAAGAACAAAATTCGGTTGCAGCCCTGTTCGGTCATGCGTGTAATGCTTTTTGCAATTGAGGGAGAGCCGTAGCGCATCGCCCAGTCAACCACGATTTGTGGGTGGTTTGAAAAACTTGCCGCTATCTTTTCCGATTGTGCGCGGGTGATTGTGCGCAAAGGCGACTCGTCGCGTTCCCGGTTCCAGATCAGATCATATGCCCGCCCGCTGCTGTGCGGTTTTTTTGTCAAGATGATCAGGTTGAACACCAACCACCAAAGCGGGCCTTTGGCTTCGATTACGCGTTTATCGGACAAGAATTGTTTTAGGTAGCGGCGCATCGACCAGTAATCTGTGGCATCTGGGGTGCCTAGATTGATCAATAAAATACCCGTTTTATTCATTGCAGAGAACTTTGAAATTATTCTCGCTCGTATGACGCAGGTTTTCAGTATTTCTGTCGCCGTTTGCGATGCGACGTAGAGTAGGAATGTCCAGAATTTTTATTTTTGAGATACTCTGTAACTCAATAATCCCTCGAAGTTCCATGTCGCGAAAACAACGACTTATGGTTTCCTGCTGCATGCCCAGATAGTCGGCCATATCAATACGGCGTACTGGTAAATGAATTAACCCGTCTTGAACATTTGATGGCTGCCGGTTTCGACATTCAAATACGAATGATGCCAGCTTTTCCACGGCTTGCTTCTTGGCCAAATCGGCAGAATGGTTAATCGCGCGGTAGGTTTGATCGCGCAGGTTATTCCATGCAATTCGTTGTGCATTAGGATTTGTTTCAATAATTTTTTCAAATACGGCGGGTGACAAACGGCAGGCTTCGGTTTTGGAAAGTGCAATAAGATGGCCGCTGCTACGGGCGGATATACCGCGCATATCAAGAATGTCTCCGGGCATAAGAAGGGCGCTAATGGTTTTACGTCCATCTTCTAGTAAGTGCTGTAAGCTGATGACACCAGAAGATATTGCGATAATCGGCCACATCAGTAGTTCCTCGCGACCTATTGACTGGCTGCGCTTTAAGGTGATCGTACGCGAAAGATTGCTTAATTTCGCGACTTCAATGTCTGTAAGCTGTTTGCAAAACCAGCCTTTTTTTGTGTTGAGTGAACAGCGTTGGCATTTATTGGCTGATTTATATTTCATGATGGCAAGCATTCCCAGGCCAGATTCGTAAATTGAGCAATCCTAAAA
>CAZMMG010000291.1:0-3151 GCA_964567355.1 uncultured Neptunicoccus sp. | reverse complement strand
TTGGTGATGGTGCGGGAAGGGTTGTTAAAAAACTCGAACGTGAAAATTATCACACAGATAACGGCCCGGGTCTCGTGGCAACGGGCCTTTGAAATGAACTCCAAAGCCATTCAAACGGCTGATCAAATGATGTCGACGGCAAGGCAGATTAGATAAGATGAGAAAACTATTATTTAGTATATGCATCGCATGTTTTACGTTTCCCAACGTGGGAAAAGCGGAAAACTTGAACGTTCTAATCAAGGAAAAAGCCATTGAAACATATGGGGCTACCTTTCCCGATTCCGGCGACTTCAATATCATATACCAGACTGCAAGCGTAAAAGAAGCCATTGCTGTTTCGGCGTTCTGGATGGATACCAACACCAGCCAATTTGTTGCCAATGTGATAACCCAAGATGGTATTGTGCGCCGTTTCAGCGGATTGGCGGTTCTGACGGTTCAAGTTCCGGTTCCCGTCAAGCGACTGCTGCCAAATGAAATCATCTCGGAAGAGGATATAGCGCTTCAACGCCTGCCTTATTCGCGGGTGGGCGGGTATGCGGTGACAAAAGCCAAAGATGTGATCGGTAAACAGGTACGCCGCTTGCTGACCAAAGGCCGGCCGATCATGACACAATCGGTTATGTATCAACGGATTATTCATCGCGGCGATCTTGTGGAGCTTCAGTATATTGATGGCGCATTGAAGCTAAAAGCCCCGGGCCGTGCACTTTCAGATGCTTACCGCGGGCAAGAAATCAAGATTGTAAATCTCATCGGCAACACCACTGTGATCGGCGTTGCTTCAGAAGAGGGTTTGGTGAAAATTATCCGATGACAAAAAAAAGCATCCATACATCTATGCTGGCCTGTATTGTGGTTATTACGTCCGGGTGCGGCACTCAGGCATTCAAAGATCGCAATCCGCAGATGTCCGATCTGGAAATTGACAACAATAAAATCCACGTTCAGGTTCCCATGCCGCCGCCAAAACCAAAGCATGTTTCATATCGTGCCGAAGCGGCGTCTTTATGGGATCGCAACACAATGGGGTTCTTTGCAGACCAGCGGGCCACAACCGTCGGCGATCTTTTGACTGTCAATATCCAGATCAATGACAAAGCCAGTTTCAACAATGCTTCCAACACCAGCCGTGAAGGCGCCAGCACGATCGGCAAGGCCACTCTGTTTGGTTATGCGAAAAAAATAGACAAAGTTTTGCCCGGAATTTCAGCTGCAGAAGTTCCAACTGGGAATTTGACGGACCTTTCCTCGAAAACAACGACCAACGGCAGTGGTAAAATTCAACGTGATGAAACCATAAAGCTTAAAATTGCCGCAATGGTTATTCAGGAATTGCCAAATGGCAGCTTGGTCATTGCGGGCCGCCAGGAAGTAAAAGTAAATAATGAATTACGTGAATTGCGTATTGCTGGCATTATTCGACCACAAGATATTGATATGAATAACACCATTTCCTACGATAAAGTTGCGGAAGCACGCATTACCTATGGTGGTCGCGGGCAGCTTTCGCGCACCCAAAGAACCAACTATGGCGGCACCATTGCCGATATATTCTTGCCATATTAAATTAAGGCCACCGGCCATATTTCAACACCAAATTACCTAATTTGCGTATAAATAGTGCCGTATTCTCAGGCTATCACCGTTGCAAATGAAATGTAATGCAGTGGTTTAGTTCGATGAAAAAGTTGATATGTCTTTTGGTGGTATTTCCGGCTCTTTGTTTGGCAACGGGCTATGGTGCAGGGAAATATTTACGTAAATCCGCAGATGAAAAGACCCAGAAAGTGGCCGATTTACCTCAAACGGAAGCGGATAAATCAAAGCAAGATTCTGAACACGAAGCCACCGACAATAACTCCGAGGCCGCAGATGCCAAGCCGATTATTGTAAAAATCGGCCAGATTATCATCCCGGTCTACAAAGCCCGTAGTGTTACTTATATCGTAACAAATCTAGGAGTAACGGTTTCCGATATGGAACGCGCCAAATATTACAATCTGGGTGAAAACGGTGCAAGACTTAGGGCCGCAATCTTTTTGGTGATGAAACTAATTTCTGAAGGCCATGATTTGCGGGGCGCATCAATCGATACGGCAAAGCTTTCGCATGATATTACAGCAGAACTTAAACCGAAGTTCGAGGGAGTTTCGGGTGTGATGTTTTTAAATTTCTATAAAAAAGATATCGCCCGCAGCTAGGTCCAGTCGGCACTCTTCCCACACTAAAAAGAATTTTATATATTATAGAATGCAGTCAGGGATAGGTTTTTGCCGCCCTTCGCAACCACTTTTGAAAGGATAACAAAGCAGGTGTTGCGCGATTTTTTCGTGTGACCATATAATAGCCCAACCCATTATTTTTTATGGTACAAACATTTGCGAAAACTCCAGCCTCTATTTCCTTTTCAACCAAAGCCAAAGGATGGGCCGATAAGCCCAAACCTGCGCGGGTCGCCGACAGAACCAACTCATTCGTTTTGAAGACGCTGATTTTGGCATCCGTAAGGTCAATGCCTTCGTTTTCGATTATAGCCTTGCCTTCCATCATATGACCCTCAAACAGCCATGGAATGTCCGCGACATCTTTCAGGGAATGAATAATTCTGCCCTTTACCAGATCAGATCTGACCACAATAACGTAGTCACCATTTGTCAAAGATTCTGAATGCACTCCTGGCCATGATCCACGCCCGAATCTGATTGCCATATCTATCCCGTTCTGGGCTAAATCCACCATGCGCACGGTTGGGCTCAGGTTCACTATAACTTCGGGATATTCAGCCCAAAAAGCCCCGATACGCGGCATCAGCCAGTTGGCTGCAAACGACGGCGTAAGCGATATATTAAGTGGTCTATCATTGCTGAATTGCCGCAAAGCTTCCACCCCTTCGGCAATTGCAAGAAACCCTGCATTTAAACTGTTGGCGAGGGTGGCGCCCTTTTCAGTTGCCGCCATGCCACGTCCCTTACGAACCACCAGTGTTTCAACGAAATAAGCTTCTAAATTTCGCACATGCTGGGCAATTGCGGCATGCGTCACATTTAGTTCTTGTGCGGCTTTGCTGAAACTTTTTAATCGGGCGGTTGCTTCGAATGCACGCAGCGAGGATAGTGAAGGGATACTATTCCAATCCTTTTTTATT
>CAZMMG010000290.1:0-3160 GCA_964567355.1 uncultured Neptunicoccus sp. | reverse complement strand
TTACTTGGTTGTTGTGTCGTGTTTCTATGTCTGTTGGTTGACTTTTTGGTCTGTTTTTTGTCTTCTTGTGATTTTGTCTTTTTATGTGTTTTTTGCTAGGGGGTTTCCAAGCAGAAGACGGGAGACGAGATTTGCTTTAGTTTGAAGCAGAGGACGGCATAAGAGATTCGCCTTAGTCTCGTGGGCTCGGAGATGTGGATAAGAGGCAGCGGCAGAGGTGATCCCGATGGCAGAAAAACCCGCTGGTCGCAAATCCCGCGCCCGGCCCAATCCCAATAAGAAATTCGGTGGCGGCAAAGGCAAAGGCCGTAAGCCTAAACGTTAGCCGCTTCCAATTGGCCTAAATATCCCCCGCGCGGAGCGCATAAACCCTATTGATTTTGGGCTTTGTCGCGGGCGGCACGCAGACGCGCAAAATCGTCGCCCGCATGATAGCTTGAACGGGTCAGAGGTGTTGCCGACACCATCAAAAAACCTTTGCCGTAAGCGGCTTTTTCATAGGCAGAAAACTCTTCTGGTGTCACAAACCGGTCCAGAACATGGTGCTTCGGGGTTGGTTGCAGATATTGCCCGATGGTCAAAAAATCCAAGTCAGCGGCACGCATATCATCCATCACCTGCATCACCGCTTGGCGATCTTCGCCAAGACCCACCATAATGCCGGATTTGGTAAACATTGATGGATCAAGTTCTTTTACCCGTTGCAACAGGCGCAAAGAATGGAAATAACGCGCCCCTGGGCGTACTTCGGGGTACAGCCCTGGCACCGTTTCAAGATTGTGGTTGAACACATCGGGGCGGGCGGCAACCACCACTTCCAGTGCGGTGTCATCGCAGCGGATAAAATCAGGTGTCAGCACCTCGATCGTGGTCTCGGGGGATTGTTTGCGCACCGCGCGGATGGTCTGGGCGAAATGCTCGGCGCCGCCGTCCAATATATCGTCGCGGTCCACGGATGTAATCACAACATGCTTCAGTCCCAGCTTTTTAACCGCCGCCGCCACGCGGCCCGGTTCAAATACATCCAGATCCTCGGGCGGCTTACCGGTGGCAATATTGCAAAAGGTACAGGCCCGGGTGCAAACCTCACCCATGATCATCATGGTGGCATGCCCCCTATTCCAGCATTCCCCCACATTCGGACAACCGGCCTGCTCACAGACAGTGACCAAACTATTGTCGCGCATGATATTGCGTGTCGCACTATAGCCCTTGCCAACGGGGGCCTTTACCCTGATCCATTTCGGCTTTTTCGGCTGGGCATTATCGGGCTTATGGGCCTTTTCGGGATGACGTTCGGAGGGGATGGTAAGATCGCGCATAATAATATCCTTGGTTGTCTTCGCTATAGCCCCTCAAACAGGGATTGTCCTTAAATAAATGCTCAATAGTCGGTTTTGGTCAATAAAAACATTACCAAATAAGATACGATACGTATATGCAGACAACATCATTCTTAGTGGATTAAAACAGGGATAATATCATGAAGAAAGTAATCGCCGAAGTGATAGGCACATTCGCACTGGTCTTTTTTGGTTGCGCCACCATTTTGTTTATGGGCGCGGAAGTCGGACTTATCGGCGTCTCTTTTGCCTTTGGATTGGCCGTAGTGGCCATGGCTTACGGTATCGGGCCTATATCGGGGGCACATTTAAACCCTGCGGTCAGCCTGGGGGCAATGTTGGGCGGGCGTATGGGCGTCAGTGAAATGATCCAATATTGGGTTGCCCAGGTAATCGGAGGTCTGTTGGCCGCAGGTGTACTAATGGCAATGGGGGCCGATGTCGGGGCAGCGGCAACCACACCGGGGGCAGGTATCTCGGCGGCTTTGATCTATGAGATTGTCGCCACATTCATCTTTGTGACGGTAATTTTAGGCGCGACCCAAGACGGCGCTCCAAGTTCCACCGCAGGGTTAGCCATTGGCCTGACACTGGTGATGATCCATTTGGCCGGTATCAAAATATCTGGTGCATCGGTCAATCCAGCACGCTCGATTGCGACCAACATCTTCAATGCCGGAGAATTGGCCAATATCTGGATATATCTTGTCGGCCCCTTGCTGGGTGGCGCGATTGCCGGGGTTTTGCACAAATCCGGACTTACCCGCGCATCGCATTGAGCCTTTCAATAAATCATGCAACAGGGCTGCCTCAAGGGTGGCCCTTTTTTTAGATTTGGGTTAGAAAAATCTAAACACAAGGTTTACCCCATGACTGATTTTGAAACACTGGCCGAACATCGGGGCCGCGAACATCACATCAGCAAGATGGGAGAGTTCCTGAAACAGATCATCTATGGCGGCAACGACGGTATTGTCACCACATTTGCGGTTGTCGCGGGCTTTGCCGGGGCAAGCGTTGAAGGTGTGGCGGAAATCGGCGGCATTGCCGTATTGCTGTTCGGCTTTGCCAATCTGTTTGCCGATGCCACTGCAATGGGATTGGGCGAGTTTCTATCGGCACGCTCGGAAAAAGATTTATACCATTCAGTGCGTGACAAGGAAATTCACGAGATCAAGCATAATCCCGAAATGGAACGCCGCGAAACCATCGAGATTCTGTCGGACAAGGGCATGACAGGCAAAGACGCCAACAGTATGGCCGATATTTTGGAACGCTACCCCGATTATTACGGTGATTTCATGATGGCCTACGAGATAGGCATGGCCGATCCGGCGGATGAAAGTCCTGCCTTGAACGGTCTGGCTACTTTTGGCGCATTCATTACCTTCGGGGTCATTCCCCTGATCCCGTATTTTATTCTAGACCCTGTGCCCGCGACCTTTAAATTATCAGTTTTTGCCACCTTCGGGGCCCTATTCATCCTTGGTCTGCTACGCTATATGGTTGTGCGTGACAACATCCTGCGCTGTGTTGGGGAAACCGTACTTGTTGGCGGTGTTTGTGCTTCCGTGGCCTATATTGTTGGCTTGGCATTTGCTTAAAATCAGAACCCGCGAGCATCCGCCTTTGATGCAGGGTTCCCTAAATGTCAGAACTTTGGTGCAGCCATCAATACCCTGACCACCGTGATACCAAAATACGGAGCGGCAGGATTTACCAAAGGGGCAGGATTAATGGCCCCAACCCTTTGGATGGAATTACTAAACCAGTAAACTAGGGTTCGTACTCAATAAGAGGATTCCATATTTGTTTAA
>CAZMMG010000289.1:0-3179 GCA_964567355.1 uncultured Neptunicoccus sp. | reverse complement strand
GCAGGCTGGTACGCGGCGCGATCAGTACCAGAATAGCGCAAAGCCCCAAAACAATACCGACCGCACGGCGCCATTCAAACCGCTCTAACCTGATCCCGATGGCGATCGGTAATGCGAACATTGGCACCAGCGATATGACCAGTGCATATATCCCCGCTGGAATATGCCTGATCGCAATAAAACCGGTGGTCGAGGCAATAACCGTGCCCAAAAGGGCAATGGTCAGGAATACAATCAGATGATCGCGGGTCAATTTCGGGAACCGCCCCTGAAACCGCGAAATAAAGCTGGCGCAAAATATAATGATAACCAGTTCCCAAAAAATCAGCCCAAACTGCTGATAACCTGTAGAAACAGCGACCTTCATCAACGGGATTGTCAGCCCCCAAGCGGCACCGATCACGATCAAGGCGGTTACCAGCCCTCTACGACTGTTTAAAAAACTGTTCATTCAACTGTTCATTCAGGGGCCGGACTGCTGCAAACGCCCGCCTTGGCGCACCTGCACCACGCGCGTCGCCAGCCCGGTTTTATCGTCGGTTTCCAGATAAACCCCTGACAAAGTTGCCTCGCCCGAGGCCGGTGTGAAACGTTCTTTGCCCATGCCGGTTACAAAACGGCGGAGCGGCTCGGCCTTATCCATCCCGATCACACTGTTATAATCGCCGCACATGCCCGCGTCAGACTGCAAGGCCGTGCCCTTGGGCAGGATTTGGGTGTCCGATGTGGGCACATGGGTATGGGTGCCGACCACCAGGGATGCCCGCCCGTCCAACCAATGGCCCATGCCCATTTTCTCGGAAGTAACTTCGGCATGAAAATCAACGATCACCGCATTGGCCAAGCCGCCCAAAGGGGCGGTTTTCAGCACCTGATCCAGATGCGAAAACGGATCGGCAAAGGGCCGTTTCATAAACACCTGCCCCAAAGCCTGCGCCACAAAAACTTTTTTACCGTTAAGTGCTGTATAAAGCCGCGCCCCCTTACCCGGTGCCGTTGCGGCAAAATTCAAGGGTCGTAAAATTCGTGGATCTTGTTCAATCGCCACCTTCATATCGCGCTGATCAAACGCGTGATCGCCCAACGTGACACAATCGGCACCCGCATCCAATATACCCTTGGCATGTGCGCCAGAAAGCCCCATGCCGCCGGTGGCATTTTCACCGTTCACCACGATAAAATCCAGTTTCCAGTCTTTGCGCAAAGCAGGCAAACGCTCTGCAATAGCCTTCCGGCCCGCGCGGCCCACGACGTCACCTAAAAATAAAAGTCTCATGGGATATGCGATATAGGCTGTTTGGGTAAAAGGCTAGATGGTTTTATGGGTTGCGGTGGGTTTTTGGTTTTGGAAAGATGTGGGGCTAATTTAAATGACGGCTGGTCGGGCGAAACTGCCGTTCGCCCAATGTCGGCTTAACTGTCGGGTCTAAAAAGAAGTCCGCGAAGTTGATAAAGGCGATTTAGTCTATAAGCCCCAACTGCCTTGCAATGGTGGCACTGTCGTAATAGTCGCGACCCTCGACCACCATTCCGCCCTTGACCCTCATCACCGAGCAATAGCGGACTTCGGCTCGTTTGCCTGTTGGCGCAAAATCCCCAAGGCTTGAACGTAGGGTGCCTGTATGGGTGCCCGTATTACGAAACTCGACAGTGGCCCATTCGCCACATTGGCTGACCATGACATTTTCGACTTTGCAAAGCCCGTCCGGGAAGGCCTCGCGCCAGCGATGGTAGTCGGCCTTGTAGGCATCCTTTCCCTGAAGCGTCTCGCCACGCGCGACATCCTCGAATTCGCAATCGACATCAATAACAGCTGCGCCTCGGTCCGGGTCGCGCATATCCCAGGATTCATGGAATTGACGGACAGTCTTTTCGGTAGGATGCATTATCTTGATACCTTTCCACTTGGCGCGCGGGCTGGGTCGTCGTGAACTATTGAGTGACCATAACCTAAAAAACGCGCCGCGGCAAACTCTCGAAGCGTTCAGGTTTTTTGGCGAAAGGAAGACGCCCTTCGCAACACGGCAACAAACAACCTCTTTAGGCTCAAACCCGGCATACATAAAAAAACCCACACCCAATAACGCCCCCACTAAAACCCCAATATGCCCTTTTCCGTTATCACCGCATTCAACGGAAAGTCGGTTTCTTCGCGCGGCACCAGCAGCACTTCCTGATCCGAATAGGCATAGCCCACGGCCTGCACATGCTTTAACGCAGATATCTGTTCAAACGTGCGGTCATAAAACCCGCCGCCGTAGCCCATGCGGTAACCATGTGCATCAAACGCCAGCAACGGGGTGATCACAATGTCGGGGATCAGCTTAATACCATCTTTGGGGATATAAGCCCCAAATGCCCCTGCCACCATTTCCGTGTCAGGCGTCCATTGATGAAACTCCAGCGGCAGCCCTGCCCCGATAATCACCGGCACGCAAATCTTGCGGCCACGCGCCACCATGCGCTCCATTGTCGGCAATGGCGACACTTCGGTGCGGATCGGCATATAGGCCGATATGATCAGGTTTTCGTCCTGCTGTTTCAAAAAAGCCGTCAGTTGCGCGTTGGCCGCTTTATCCAGCCCCATCGCGTGGGCCTGTTTGCGGGTGGCAAAGCCGGCTTTGCGGCAGGCCTGTTTCAAATTTTGTATGTTCATGCGTCAGCCATAGCTGCAACGGCCACGCCAAACCAGCCAAAATACGATGATTTGGGGGGTAAAAGCGGCGGGCCCACATCAGATTTGCATCAACGCAACCGTGTAGGTGTGTGTATTCCTGAGAGCCTAGGTCAACTAGGTGGGCACCGGGTATGTTAGGCCACGGCCAGACACAGAGCCAGCTCCCTCAAAAAAATTATCGGCCACTGGAATAAAACCTGTAACACGAGAAGGGCAGAACCCGCCAACACCCTATCTATGCCTTTGAACATCAAAAAGCAAGAACCAAGCAGACGGGTTACTTCACCGCCCGCGCCCTTGCCGCTGCGGCACAGATTTCATCGGCGATCTCGTCGGCCTCTTCGGGACTGAAATCCAGCGGGATTTCGGTTTCGCCCGCGTAAATAAACAAACGCACCATACCATCAGACGTAGGCCCGATTTGTAAATTGGCTTCGATGTCTTTTTCCGAATTGATACTCATTTAGATGCCCTACCTGAACCGTTTGGTGATAGTTAAAAT
>CAZMMG010000288.1:0-3183 GCA_964567355.1 uncultured Neptunicoccus sp. | reverse complement strand
GCATAAAATGTGGCCGTTTTTTTGATTTCCCCCAAAAAATGCCACATTTGGGAGCTAGAACATCATTGAGGAAATTTGTTTCTTACGTCGAAAACGTCGAAGACACAAAAGGTGGGCAAAATGAGTAATAAACACGCAGTAAAAAATACAAAACCCGATACAATCGAAGCCTGTGCAATAGCACGCGATCTTGAAAAATTCGATATGTTGATCGAAGAACTTGAAGACCGGCTTGGTGCACGGTGGGGCGGTTTGAGCTTTGATAACGCAGAGGATATTTTACGTAGTTCACACGCCGATACGTTGAAATTTATCACGGTTGTGTTAGATAAAACCGATGAAAATGACTTGAGTTTTGTGGAACATATCATTGCAGCGGCAAAAGATCGCTCCATAAAAGTCATTTTGGTCACCCATGATTTATCACCTGTTTCACTGCACCATTTAATGCGGCTAGGTGCCGATGATTTCATCCCCTACCCGCTTCCTAAAAATGCTTTGAACGATTCAATAGACCGTGTTCTAAAAGCACCGGAAGAAAAGATAGTCATCAAGGAAGTTCTAGTTCAGCCCGAAGGTGGGCAAGCGAACGCGCGGGCAAAAACCGGGGTTGCCAGACGGGGCATACTGCTTCCAGTTTACGGTTTGTCCGGTGGCGTAGGCGCGACAACATTTGCCACAAATTTTGCGTGGGAAATACAAACCATATTGGCAACCAGAAACAAATCTGTCTGCATTATGGATTTTGATTTTCAATTTGGATCTGTTGCCACTTATTTGGACGTAGCCAAAAGTGAAGCCGCATTTGAAATGATGTCGGATCCAAGTCACGCAGATTCAGATTCATTTGAACAAGTGGTCTCGGTATTTAAAAACAAACTGGCAGTTTTGCCGTCACCTCAAGATGCGGTGCCATTGGAATTCATCGGCCCCGAAGAGGTGAAAAAACTGATCGGGCTGGCCAAATCAGCTTACGATATTGTTATCATCGACATGCCGCGTACTTTGGTAAGCTGGACAGAGGTCGTGTTGGAAGAATGTGAGCTGTTTTTGGCAATAATGGGTTTGGATATGCGTTCAGCCCAGAATGCCCATCGGTTTTTACACGCTTTGAAAGAGGAAGAGCTGCCCTATGAGAAAGTTCAGTTCATACTAAACCAGGCACCGAAAATGACCGATTTAAGCGGCAAGGCACGCCTTAAAAGTATGAAGGAATCTTTGGGTATCGAACTGCGTTGGCAACTTTCAGATGGTGGAAAACAAGTCCCGGCCACGGGTGATCAGGGGGTTCCTCTGGCAGAAATGGCGGCCAAGAATTCACTTCGGAAAGACATCCTGAAAATTGCCCAGACTTTTGCTGAACTCAGCGAAAATGAGCAGCATTCAGAAGCGGCAGAGTAATATATTATGTTTAAGAAATACCGCAAACCAAAAGAACAAGATTCTGTTATACAGCTGGAACCGGATACATCGCCTCCAGCCCCCACACAGGATATTTCAATTGAAAAGACCGAGGCCGATATTCCCGAAACAACCTCGGTGGAAGCTTTTTCCGAACTGTCGGAAAAAGACCAAAAGCGCAAACAGCGTTTAATTGATGTACGCATGAAAATGCACGCACACCTGCTGCAAACATTGAATTTGGCCGCCATAGATAAAGCATCAGAAAACGATTTGCGCCATGAAATCACGGCTGTAACCCATGACGGCTTGCGCGAAATGGGTGTCGTTTTAAGCAAAGCCCAGCGAAACACGCTTGTGCAGGAGCTTATAGACGAAGTCACCGGTCTCGGGCCATTAGAAACCTTATTGCGCGATGATGATATCGCTGACATTCTGATCAACGGGCACAAACAGATTTTTGTGGAAAAATTCGGTAAATTAACGCTATCCGATGTCCAGTTCGCCGATGAAAAGCACCTTTTGCGCGTTATTGATAAAATCGTTTCTGCTGTTGGTCGGCGTGTGGATGAAAGTAACCCTTATGTGGATGCGCGTCTAAGTGATGGATCGCGTTTCAACGCCATCGTCCCCCCCGTAGCTGTAGACGGGGCTTTGGTATCCATCCGGAAGTTCAAAAAAGAAAAACTGAGCATCGACAAACTGGTCGCATTCGGGGCCTTTACCGAAGAAATGGCGGCTTATCTACAAGCGGCGGTTTCCACGCGGCTTAATATCATCGTATCAGGGGGTACCGGTTCTGGTAAGACCACAACGCTGAACGCATTGTCCAGTTTCATTGCCAATGATGAACGTATTGCAACCATCGAAGACACCGCCGAGCTGCAATTGCAACAAACCCATCTGGCCCGTATGGAAAGCCGGCCCGCCAATGTTGAAGGTACAGGGGCGGTCACCCAAGAAGACTGTTTGCGCAACGCTTTGCGGATGCGCCCTGACCGGATTATCGTCGGCGAAACACGTGGCGACGAAGTGATCGACATGCTTCAGGCGATGAATACCGGCCACGATGGTTCCATGACGACCATTCACGCCAATAACGCCCGTGACGCAATTTCACGGCTTGAAAATATGATTGCCATGACAGGAATTGAGTTGCCGCTTTCCGCATCGCGTGCGCAAATTGCCTCGGCTGTCAATCTGATCGTGCAAGTGAAACGATTGCAAGATGGCTCACGTCGTATGACCTCGATTACCGAAATAGTTGGTATGGAAGGTGATATTGTTTCAATGCAAGAGATTTTCAAATTTGAAATATTCGGAACCGATGCAAATGGTAAGCTTAACGGCGAGTTTACACCGACGGGAATGCGGTCGTTTTACGCCGATCGATTCAAGCAATGGGGCTACGACCTGCCGGCAAGTATTTATACAAAATCCGCAGCGCAATAGGAGGTAAAACATGTCCACCGCAATACTTCTGGTTATTCTTTTCTTTGGTGTGATCATGATCATAGAAGGCCTCTATCTTGTGGTTTTTGGCAAAAGCATCAAGCTGAATTCCCGGGTAAACCGCCGTCTTGCCATGTTACAACAAGGTAAAGATCACGAAGAAGTTCTTAACACGCTGCGCAAAGAGCGCGAACAGCATATAAGATCAAAAAAAATCCCTTTGTTCTCAATTTTGGGCACCAAAGCCGCTCAGGCCAACATCGCGTTTTCCCCGCGGGCATTGGTTCTTATTATGATTGCAATCACATTGACGGCCTTTCTTATTTTCTT
>CAZMMG010000287.1:0-3209 GCA_964567355.1 uncultured Neptunicoccus sp. | reverse complement strand
ATCTCGGCCCTTGCGCCATTAGCCACATCGGCTTAATCCTTACGCTATGATCGGCACCTGGATAAAATCGAAACTGCCGCGTAGCCTGTTTGGCCGCGCGATGTTGATTTTAGCGGTGCCTGTAGTGGTAATCCAAATCGTTGTCGCCGCCTATTTTGCCGAACGTCTGTTTAGCAACGTATCGGGACAATTATCCGGCTCAGTGGCACTGGATGTAAACTACATTTCCACATTGGGAAAAGATGCCCCCGACAGGTTTGCGGCCCTAAAAGCCATGCGCAAGGCAGCCAAACCGTTGAATTTCAGTGTTCGGTTTTTATTTGAGACCCCAGATAAAATCGATCATTATAAATGGACAGATCTGGCTGGCTATTATGTTGTTAAATCATTAAAATTAAATGTAAATGATGTGATAAGGGTTGATCTTGTTTCAAAAGAAAGATTTGTCATAATAGACATTAAAACGTCGAACGGGCCGGTGGAATTTACCGTAGAGCGTGCAAGAACCTCGGCTACAAATCCACACCAACTATTGGTTGCAATGCTTTTCACCGCTTTGATTTTCACCGGAATTTCGGTTTTGTTTTTGAACAACCAGATCAAACCGATCAAACGCCTGTCTGACGCAGCCGAAGCTTTCGGGCGCGGCTGGTCTATTCCTTTTAACCCAAGGGGGGCGCGTGAAGTACGCAGCGCCGGGCATTCATTTCTAGCCATGCGCACGCGCATAATCCGTCAAATTGAGCAACGCACGATGATGCTATCGGGTGTCAGCCATGATTTACGTACGCCCCTTACCCGGATGAAACTGTCACTGGGTTTGATGGAACAGTCCGATGAGGTGGAACACCTCAAACGTGATGTGGACGAGATGGAAAAAATGCTGACCGAATTTTTGGAGTTTGCCAAGGGCGACTCAGAGGAAAAAACTGAACCTGTCAGCATCAAAGCCCTAAGCAAGCGTATTCTACGCAATTTCAAACGCGCAGGCCATAATATCGAGCTGGCGTTCAAAGGCGAACCGCCATCGGGTGAGGCCTTGAAATGTCGCGAACAAGCCGTACAGCGTGCCATCGAAAACCTGTTGGGCAATGCAGTGCGTTACGCAAAATCAGCGCGTTTAACAACCAATATAGAGGCCCGTAATGTGGAATTTATCGTTGAAGATGACGGCCCCGGCATTCACAAAGACCAGCGAGAGGCGGCGTTAGAACCGTTTACCCGTCTGGATGTAGCCCGAAATCAAAACAAGAGCGTTGGCTCTGGTTTGGGGCTGGCCATAGCCGCCGATGTTGCCCGCAGTCATGGTGGTGAACTGCAATTGCTGCGAAGTGATACTTTGGGGGGGCTAAAGGCGGTTTTGACATTACCTAGGTAGTGGTAGGCCCGGTAGGACTCGAACCTACGACCAAAGCGTTATGAGCGCTCTGCTCTAACCAACTGAGCTACAGGCCCGCCTTGGTTTCTGGCAATACTGTGCAGTTTCGACGCGGTCAAGACGCTTCGTTGTTTTCATTTTAGAAAGCATGGGTTAAATGAGGGGAAATACACTTTGGGGACAATTATGAGCGACCATAAAAACTCACTTACCTATGCCGATGCTGGCGTTGATATTGATGCAGGTAACGCCCTAGTCGAGCGAATCAAACCAGCGGCGAAATCCACCAAACGGGCGGGCGTGATGGACGGTTTGGGCGGCTTTGGCGCGATGTTTGATCTTAAAGCAGCGGGTTTCAACGACCCCGTTCTAGTGTCAGCCACCGACGGGGTTGGTACCAAGTTGCGCATCGCTATTGATACAGGCAAGCTGGATACGGTCGGGATTGATCTGGTGGCGATGTGCGTCAACGATCTGATTTGCCAAGGTGCAGTTCCTTTGTTTTTCCTGGATTATTTTGCTACTGGAAAGCTGGATGTGGACAAAGCTGCCGATGTGATCAACGGCATTGCCGAGGGTTGCCGTCAGGCCAACACCGCCCTTGTGGGCGGCGAAACTGCAGAAATGCCCGGCATGTACGAGGGCGAAGATTTTGATCTGGCCGGTTTTGCCGTGGGTGCAATGGAACGCGGCGGCATGTTGCCAAGGGACGTGGCTGCGGGCGATGTTTTGCTGGGGCTGCCCTCTAGCGGTATTCATTCGAACGGTTATTCATTAGTGCGCAAAATCGTTGAAATG
Source organism: uncultured Neptunicoccus sp. (assembly GCA_964567355.1). Classification (GTDB taxonomy): domain Bacteria; phylum Pseudomonadota; class Alphaproteobacteria; order Rhodobacterales; family Rhodobacteraceae; genus Amylibacter. The sequence continues at coordinate 1,033 of CAZMMG010000287.1, read as the reverse complement.
GCAGGGCTGGACTGGAACGACCCATCACCGTTTGGTGACGGGCTTGCGCGGGACGCTTTACTGGAACCCACCAAAATTTACGTCCGCCCGGCGGTGGCAGCATTGGAGACCAGCCATTTGAAAGCCCTTGCCCACATCACAGGTGGCGGGTTAACCGAAAACCTGCCCCGCGCCCTGCCGGATGGTTTGGGTGCGACAATTGATCTGAATGCGTGGGAGCGCCTGCCGATATTCAACTGGCTGATTGCACAAGCGGGACTGGCGCAGGCCGAAGCGTTGAAAACCTTTAACTGCGGCATCGGCATGATCGCCATTGCCGCCCCTGAACATGTGGATGAAATCGAAGCGGCATTCAGCTCTCAAGGGGTTGATCCTATCCGTATCGGGACAATCACCCAAGGTACGGGCGTCAACTATACGGGCACGCTATGACCAAACGCGTTGCCATTTTAATCTCTGGCGGCGGTTCTAATATGATGGCGCTGGTTCAGGCGATGGAAAATGGCGACATTGACGCAAAACCGGTGCTGGTTCTTGCCAATAATGCGGATGCCGGCGGCATTGCAAAAGCCGACACTTTGGGTATTGCCACCGCAGTTGTCGATCATCGCCCCTATCGGGGCGACCGCGCCGCGTTTGAAGCGGTTTTGCACGATACCATTGCCAAATACCAACCCGATATCCTTTGTCTTGCAGGCTTCATGCGGGTTTTGACTGCCGGTTTTATCACCAAATGGGATGGCAAGATGTTGAACATCCACCCGTCATTGCTGCCCAAATATACCGGCCTGCACAGCCACCAACGTGCCATCGATGCCGGCGATAAAAAGGCCGGCTGTTCGGTGCATGTGGTCACCGCCAAACTGGATGACGGGCCGCTGTTGGGGCAGGCAGATGTGCCGATTTTGCCCGATGACACCGCTGATACACTCGCCGCACGGGTGCTGATTGAGGAACACAAGCTTTACCCCGCTGTGCTGAAGGCATTTGTGAAGAATGGCGGATAAACCGTCCAGCATTCGAAACCTTGCGC
>CAZMMG010000286.1:0-3221 GCA_964567355.1 uncultured Neptunicoccus sp. | reverse complement strand
TTACCCGACAATCCAGTTGTCCACTGATAAGATCAAAATGATCGGGACGATGACAACCATCGCCAGTTCAACCAGAATATACTGCCCGTCGGTGCGCCGGATTGCACGCAGCCAGAATATTACGGCCAGTAAAGTCGCGGCCAATGTTATATAAAGTGCCGAGCTGTCCAAAAACTGTATTTTCGTATTGATCCCGAAATGCAGCAATGTGCATTGCGGCAGGGCAAAAACAAAGGCCAATATCGCATCCTTGCGTGAATTGTGCCAGCCGAACACCAGCCTGATCAGCATTGCCCCCGCAACCACCGGGGCCGCAATATATACCGCAAACAGGAAAAGCAGCAGTTTTATGACATCGAGCATTTTTCACCTCACTGGCCTATAAAAGGTCTCAGGGGGGTGTTCGTCAATAAAGTATGTGAAAGGACGCGTACATGTTTGCCAACGGGTTGTGCACTGTCATATTAGAACATGCCAGCGTTTCGTTGTAATTCTACTAAACTAGTTTACTGGTTTAACTCGTATAATATATTGTAATAAAGTGATAAATTATAAATATGTAATGGTTTTTCAGGTTTAAATGACCTCTGCTATAGGCCTGCTATTAGCCCCTCCTACCGCACCGCCTCAATTGGCCCTTCAGCCCGCGCGTTGATGAACTGATCCAGGTAAGGATCACCGCTGCCGTCCATCTGATCTATTGGCCCGGTCCAGCGCACCAGCCCTTCGTGGATCATTGCCACATCGTCGGCGATGGCGCGAACCGAGCTCATGTCGTGGGTGATGGTCATCGCGGTCGCCCCCATTTCCACCACGATCTCGCGGATCAGCTCGTTAATCACGCCCGACATGATCGGATCCAGCCCTGTGGTCGGCTCGTCGAAAAAGATAATCTTCGGCTCGGCGGCGATGGCGCGTGCCAGCCCCACACGTTTTTGCATACCGCCCGACAGTTCGGCGGGGTACAGCTCGGCAATGTCGGCGCGCAATCCGACGCGGCGCAATTTTTCGATGGCCAAATCATGCGCATCCGCCTTGGACAGGCGGTGCTTGCCCTGCATTAGCCGAAACGCCACATTTTGCCATACCGGCAGGCTGTCAAATAACGCGCCGCCCTGAAACAACATGCCGAACTGATCCAGAAACGCTTCGCGGTCGCCCGATTTGGTGTCGGTGCCATTAACGATGATGCTGCCGCTGTCGGGTTGCATCAATCCCAAAATACATTTCAAAAGCACAGACTTGCCAGTGCCAGATCCCCCGATGATCACCATCGAGCTGGATTTTTTGATGTGCAGGTCAACCCCGTTTAAAACAACGTTGCTGCCAAAAGCTTTGTGGAGGTCGGTGATTTTAATCATGGTTAGAACAACATTTCCGTAAGTATATAATTGGCGGCAAAGATTAAAACCGAGGCGGTCACTACGGCGGTTTTTGTCGCTGCCCCCACGCCTTGCGCACCGCGTTTTGAATGGTAGCCGCTATAGCAGCCGATCAGGGCGATGATAAAGCCGAACACAGCCGCTTTGATCAGGCCGGATGCAACATCGTCGAAAAGCAGAATATCCCAGGTGTTTCTCAGGTAGGTCGCGCTGTTGAAATCCAGTCTTTCGGTGCCAACTAGAAACCCACCCATAATCCCGATGGTATCACCGATAAAAACCAGCACCGGCAGCATGATGGTGGCGGCCAGAACGCGCGGTGTCACCAGATATTTCATCGGGTTGGTGGACAGGGTGGTCAGCGCATCTATTTGTTCGGTTACCCGCATGGTGCCGATTTCGGCGGCGATGGATGTGGACACGCGCCCGGCCACCATCAAGCCGCCCAAAACGGGGCCCAATTCGCGGGTGATGCCGATGGCAACGATCGAGGGCACAATTGCCTCGGCGCTAAAGCGCGATCCGCCTGAATAAATTTGCAACGCCAGTGCGCCGCCGGTGAAAAGAGCGGTCAGACCAACCACGGGCAGGGAATAAAATCCGATGTTGATCAGTTGTTGCAAAAAGGCGTTGAAATAAAACGGTGGGCGAAAAATATGGCTGACCGCTATGGCAGTGAAAATCACCAACCGTCCGATACTGGCGAACATCGCCAGTGTTTTACGTCCCAAACCTGCCAAAAATCCGTCAAATGCCTCAATCATCGTCATCATGTGCCTTTATAAACCCGTTTGTAGCGTGCACCAAGGTTGGTCAGGATTTCATAGCCGATTGTACCTGCGCTGTCTGCCAATTTATCTACACCTTGATGTGAATTCAATATCTCTAATTGTTTGGGTGCGCCTGAAAGATCGGTAACATCCACCGTCAGCAAATCCATCGAGACCCGCCCGACAACGGGGCAGGGGGTGTCACCTGACCAAAGCACCGCATTGCCTGTGCCCATGGCGCGGATCAGGCCGTCGGCGTAACCTGCCGCAAGGGTTGCAATTTTCGAGGGCCGTTTGGCCACCCACGCAGCCCCGTAGCCCACACTTTCCCCCACTGCGACATCGCGGGTCTGGATCACCGGGATCGACAATTTGACAACGGGGCTGGCGGTTTTGAACGGGTCACCACCATATAGCCCGATACCGGGGCGGCAGAGATCGAAGTGATAGTCTGCCCCCAGCAAAATGCCCCCCGTGGCGGCCAGGGATCTCCGTATGTTCAGGTCTTTTGTGAGGGTGTTAAAGCATTGTAATTGTTCTGCATTTTGCAAATGTTCGGGATCGTCGGCACAGGCCAGATGGCTCATGATCAACGCAGCCCCTGCTGTTTTTTCGCGCAGCATCATAAAATCCGCTGGCTCCAGCCCCAAACGGTTCATACCGGTATCCAGTTGAATGCCAAAAGTCGCCGAGGGCATTTCCATACGAAATTTCACCAGTTGGTTGGCCGAGTTCAGCAAGGGGATCAGGTTATAATCGCGCAACTGCGGCGCATCGCTGTCCATCAACCCCGAAAACACATAGATATCTGCGTCATTGCCGACCGCTTTTCGCACCGCGACGCCCTCTTCAGTCAAGGCCACAAAAAAACTACGCGCACCTGCCTTGGCCAGGGCCGCTGCCACGCGCTTTGCGCCCAGCCCGTAGCCATCCGCCTTGACCACGGCGGCGGTTTGCCCATCGGTGGTGGCACGCGCAGCAAGAGCCCGCCAGTTGGCAACAATTACATTCAGGCCACTGGACAGGGTTGCCGCGGTCACGGGTGGTGCCTGTGGGTCCATCGTGGGGG
>CAZMMG010000285.1:0-3247 GCA_964567355.1 uncultured Neptunicoccus sp. | reverse complement strand
GTTGCATACCTCCAGAGACAAGCCACAGAAGTTACGCTCAATGCCATAGCCATGAATGCAGCTCTGAAGGATAAGCTCTATTTGAAGGGCGGCGTTCTTATGGGCCTCGCATATGATAGCCCTCGCCAAACTGGAGACATCGATTTAACCGCAGATATACTAGTAGACAACAACGTAGATAAGGATATCTGCCAACAACTGGATTCGTCATTTCCTCGTGCCATCACCAGACTTGGCTATGCTATTCTGATATTAAAAGTTCATAGTATAAAGCGCCAGCAAAAGAATTTTGAAGACGCCAGTTTCCCAGCATTAAAGTTGAAAATTGTATATGTCGAAAGAGGAAGCAAACAAGAAAAATCATTCCATGAAGGAAAGGCCACAAAAATCATTGATGTTGATATATCGTTCAACGAACCAACACAGAAAATACAAATACTTGCGTTATCAAGCGGTCAAGAATTACATGCATATAGCCTTTCAGAGCTTGTAGCTGAAAAGTATCGCGCTATGCTACAACAGGTAACGCGAAATAGAGCAAGACGTCAGGACGTCTATGACTTAAAAATACTAATTGATAATCAATATATAGATGAAGAAATTAAAATATCGATACTGGAGGCGTTCATTGAAAAATGCCGATCACGCGGCATCGAACCCGATCAAAACTCTTTAAACGATCCTGAAGTTAAAGAACGATCTGGTGCAAACTGGAAAACAATGGAGCTTGAAATTGGGAAGCTTCCAGACTTTGAAGAATGTTATAAAACCGTTTCAGAATTTTACAGCTCATTGCCTTGGGGCAACTGAAAATATCTTATACGATTTGCAAATGTCGGCAGTGCCGATCCGTCCAATCCGTGATAAGGCGGATTGAAAAATAATAATTGTTTAGTATCAAGTAGATACAGAAAGTACAACATTTTTCTAAAAGTACAACATGTGTTGTACCAGCTACGAAATCTGGCTTGTTTTGGGGGTAATACAGCTATACATTGCGCATTAGGCATGACGTAAAACACTGATAAAAAAGAGATATTTATGTTTAAAAACAAGGTGTTAAGCGTTGCACCTATGATGGATTGGACGGATCGGCATTGCCGTTTTTTTCACCGCCTGATGTCGGCGCACACGCTGCTTTATACCGAAATGGTCACTGCCGCCGCCGTGGTTCACGGCGACCGTGACCGTTTGTTGGACTATAGCGCCGCCGAACACCCTGTGTCCTTGCAACTAGGAGGCTCCGATCCTGCTCAGTTGGCCGAAGCCACGCGCATCGGCTGCGACTATGGCTATGACCAAATCAATCTCAACATCGGGTGTCCCTCCGACCGGGTGCAATCCGGCGCATTCGGTGCATGCCTCATGCGCAACCCCGGCTTGGTTGCAAAATGCGTCACGGCCATGCAAGATGCCAGCACGGATGTCGAAATCACCGTGAAATGCCGTATCGGGGTGGATGATCAGGAACCGCATGACATATTGCCCAGTTTTATTAACCACATCAAAACACATGGCATCAAAACCTTCATCATCCACGCCCGCAAAGCCTGGCTTCAGGGCCTAAGCCCCAAAGAAAACCGCGATGTTCCGCCGCTTGATTATGACCTCGTACATCAAATAAAAGCCACTAACCCGGATCTGGGCATCCACATAAACGGCGGCATTACCACGCTGGATCAAGTGGTCGGGCATCTGGACAAAGGTCTTGACGGTGTGATGATCGGGCGCACCGCCTATCACGACCCCGGCCCCATTTTGTGTCACACGGATAGCCGTATTTATGGCGATACCGAGCATAGAACCGCCGAGCAGGCGGTCATCGACATGCTGCCCTATATCGAAAATCACTTATCCGGGGGTGGTCGCCTGAACCAGATCACCCGCCATATGCTGGGCGCCTTTACCGGGCGCGCAGGCGCACGTCTGTGGCGGCGTATCCTGTCGGAAAGTGCCCACAAGGATGGTGCCGGCCCCGAACTAATCTTGACCGCGCTCGACGCCATGAAACAAAAAGCCGCCTAGGCCCTGACCCCAAAGGACATAAAATGCCCGAATTTTCGACACTGCTGCCCATCCTTCTGTTGCTTATGGCCATTGGAGCCTTCGCGGGTATTTTGGCGGGACTCTTGGGTGTTGGCGGTGGCATCATATTGGTGCCGGCATTTTATTACACATTTTCGGGGCTTGGCTACAACTCGCCGCAACTGGTGCAAATCTGTCTTGCCACATCACTGGCTACAATCATTTTTACCTCGATGCGCTCCGTTGCAAGCCATAATAAAAAAGGCGCAGTCGATTGGAAAATCCTGAAAACATGGGCGCCAGGCATCGCCATCGGGGCCATCATAGGCGTGTTCACCGCCGCCCAGTTACGCTCGAATACCTTGCTTTACATCTTCGGTACACTCGCACTTCTGATCGGGCTTTATATGGCTTTAGGCAAGGTCTCCTGGCGCATCGGTAACACCATGCCGATGGGGATCAAACGCGCTGTTCTCAGCCCGATGATCGGTTTTTTATCGGTGCTTATGGGCATTGGCGGCGGCAGTTTTGGTGTGCCGATCATGACCCTGCACGGACGGCCCATCCACCGCGCCGTGGCCACCGCCGCAGGCTTTGGCTTGATCATTGCACTACCCGCTGCCATCACCTTTTTATTCACCCCGATCCCCGATCAGGGCCGGCCTCCGTTTACCATCGGCCACGTCAATATCGCCGCCTTTCTGGTGGTGATCTCGATGACCACACTGACCGCGCCTTTAGGGGCAAAACTGGCCCACAAACTCGATCCCAAACGCTTGAAACACATCTTTGCGGTTTTCCTGATCTTGGTCGCCGTTAATATGCTGCGCAAAGCCTATCTTGGATAAGATCGCCTATGATGTGTTTGGCCAGGCCAAACTGCCCTTTGATCCACAGCTTGCTGCATGGGTAGGCATGGCACCGTGGGATGCAGCTCTAAAAGGCCCCGACGCGGGCCGCATGATCGCCTATTTCAGACCATTTTGGGACAAAACAAGAAACAATGGCTGGCATAAAATTATATCTGCCTTCACAAAATAATCATAATCCAAACAAACTTTCCCCTTTTATTGTTTCCATAGTGGCAACAGAGAAACCAAAAACACCGCATACAGGTGATAATAGCAAAAGGGTGCTGGCCAATGAAAATTCTTGCCGTTGACGATGACGAGTTAACACTATCCATTCTTCCAATGCTTCTGGCAGATGCGGGATACAATGA
>CAZMMG010000284.1:0-3247 GCA_964567355.1 uncultured Neptunicoccus sp. | reverse complement strand
GGGTACACCTCTGTTGCAACGAAAACCAAGCCGAAAACGGCTAAGCCGCATATGTATAAAGTGCTGCTGCTGAACGACGATTACACGCCGATGGAATTTGTCGTGCATGTGCTGGAACGTTTCTTTGCAATTAATCACCAACAAGCCATCGAGATCATGATGACGGTACATAAAAAAGGTGCCGCCGTTGTCGGGGTATTTTCCCAGGAAGTTGCGGAAACCAAAGTGACCCAAGTGATGGATCTGGCCCGCAAACACGAACATCCCCTGCAATGTACGATGGAAAAGGAATAGGCAACTGCCTGACCCGATTATGAGCCAAACCTCCCGCCTTGATAAACTCCTCGATGCTCACGCCCACAGCATACCCGATACGGGACCAATCCTTGCATTGCGTGCCACAGACAATTCAGCTTATCGCCAGTTTCCCCCCGAACAGCTGCACCCTGTCCAAAGCTTCAAACCCACGGTTGATATGTTGCAAAACAGGGGACTTTCCCCCCAGCTGGATATGCCCCAAACCGCAACTGTCGCGATTGTAGAGTTAACCCGATCAAAACTCGAAAACCTGGCCAATATTGCCCAAGCCTATGCGATCTTGAACAAGGGCGCGACGCTGTACATCGACGGGGCCAAAACCGATGGTATTGAAAGTATCCTCAAAGCCCTCAAAAATATCACCGCTCTGGAGGGCACTTATTCCAAAGCACACGGCAAAACTATCTGGCTGACCAAAACCGGTAATAACAATCCCTTTGCCGCTTGGATGAAGCTGGCCGATACGGCAAAAAACAAAGACGGGTTCTATACCACCCCCGGTACCTTTAGCGCAGATGCCATCGACCCTGCCAGCGCATTACTTTGCCAAAACATCACCCACCCGTTAACTGGCAAAGGTGCTGATCTCGGTGCAGGTTGGGGCATGCTTAGCCACCATGCGTTGCAAACCTATTTGGACATAACCCAGCTTAATCTATATGAGGCCGAACGCCTCAGCCTTGACTGTGCACAAAAAAATATCACCGACACGCGGGCAGAATTTCACTGGCAGGACGTGCAAACCCTGCCAGCTAAATCAGCCTTTGATTTCATCTTGATGAACCCGCCCTTTCACACTTCACGCAAAGCCGACCCCTCATTGGGCCGCAGCTTCATCACAAAAGCCGCGCAGATGCTTGCCCCCAAAGGCCGCTTATGGATGGTTGCAAACAAACAACTGGCCTATGAAGGCACATTGGAAAGCTGCTTTCATACGTGGTCTTATGTGGCACAAACCACGCAATATAAAATCATCCATGCAAGACGCCCGAAGTAACGAACTGGCACAACCATGCAGTTTCGCGTAGTTTCGGGGAACAGAATCACGGGATAAAAACCACATGTCTTTTTCGATCCAAGGAAAAACTGCTATTGTCACCGGGGCCGCCAACGGCATCGGTCTGGCCATTGCCAGACGGTTCGTTGAAAATGGGGCCAATGTCATGCTGGCCGATATTGACGAAGATAAACTCACAGTGGAATGCAAGGCCATTGGTTCAGATCGTGCCAATTGCTTTGCTGGTGATTTGCGTCAAAAACTGACCATTGCCAACCTGCAATCGGCCACAATAGACGCCTATGACCGCATTGATATTCTGATAAATGCTAGCCGCCAAGTGCTGTCTTCCAATCCTCTGGATGCCAAAGAAGACAGCTTTGAAGCCCTGTTTCATCAAAACGTTCTGGCCAACCTGCGCCTGACCCAGTCGGTGGCCAAGCTGATGATCAAACAGGCCAAAGCAGACGGCGACACCACATCTAGAACCATCGGGGCCATAGTGAACCTTGGCTCCATCGCATCCGAGCGCACCCTGCCCGACATGCTGGCCTATTCGGTCAGCTGTGCTGCGCTGAACCAGATGACCCGCTCAATGGCGGTAAGCCTGGCCAAAGACCGAATTCGGGTCAACGCGATCGCCATCGGCTCGGTCATGTCGACAAACCTGAAAAACGCCTTTCAACAGAACGAGGACTTACATGATCAAATGACCAAAATCACCCCTTTGGGCCGTATTGCGGATCCTCAAGAAGTCGCCGATGTTGCCCAATTTCTGGCCGCAAACAGTGCCAGCTTTGTCACTGGGCAAATTTTAAATGTGGACGGCGGACGCACATTAATCGACCCTTTGGACACGGTCGGCAATTAGCGTTAGGACAGGTTTAATGCGCCATCTGAAAGGGCCGTTTTGATAATAATATCGATCAGATCAAAGCTTGATTCTGAACTTATGTCTTCAAAATATATCGTCCCGGGCCAAGGCGGCATTCTACTGGTGTAGCCATTTTTTGAAATTGTTTGCGCAACTTTTTTAATCGTCGAGGTATAGGCATCAGATGTGTCTTGGATGCCAAGCTTTGTCATTTTCATATCTTCGATACTGTTACGATCTATTTGCCCCGCACCAATGCCCAAAAACAGGGGCACATTATGTGCAATCGCCTGCTCTTCATAAAAAGCCAACGGCACACGGTCATCATCAAGACGGATAATATAATCTTGGCAAACACTGTGCTTTAAGTCGGTCAGTTCCTGCAAAGATAGGCCTTTGGCGTTCTCCGCTTCAGAACCGCGACGCCGTGATGAGCGGTTTTTCTTTTTCGCCATCGTGACATAATCACCGCGAAAATTTGCGTCATATACACGGTGCCCCCAGGGGTTTTCATCCACCAATCTGCGGGTCGATCTGATTGCCATATCTTTGCAATTCTGCGGCCCAATAAAAAAAGGTGAACCCGATGCATCGGATAACTCAAGCCAGCCATTCGGAAACCGTTTAAAAAAATGGGCCGCCCAAGGCTGGATCACTTTATCGGTAAGACAATCCAACAGGTCATTAACAAAATCAGGTTCATGAACCAATGCCGCTAGAAGTGGTTCCTGACCGAAAGTATCCGCCGCTAAACTATAGGCAGCACTTAGATGAAGGATGGGTTCAAGGCCGGTTAAATTCTCATATGCAGTTATAATGTCGGTTACAATTTTAGGAATTCCGCTATTAAAATCAGGTGTTTGAATGTCTTTCCAGTTATCCCTTTTAAGCAACATATCATCAGGATCGGCCCCGGGCGGAAACGGAGCAGGAAACATCTCCGTCTGCCCAAGGCCTCCGGCTGTAAAGCAACTGCTCTTACACCCATCTGGCCCCTCCCGCCGACGCACGCGGTGTAGTCTCGGTTGTACCGCGGGACTTTAACAACCCAACACACA
>CAZMMG010000283.1:0-3254 GCA_964567355.1 uncultured Neptunicoccus sp. | reverse complement strand
GTTATACCAAAGCACCGGGGTCGAGCTGTTGAACGGCATCGACAGAAGTTCACCTTCAGGGGTTTGGTAATAGGAAATCACCGCAGGCAGATAGCCCGATTTATCAAATGGCTCGCCAGCGTCTTTCATCAACTGTTCAACCGGATAAACCGCACCTTTGGCGGCCATCATCGTGGCAGTACCCACTTCGAACACTTGTACGATTTGCGGCTGCTGATGAGCACGGAACGCAGCAATCGCGGCTGTCATGGTTTCGGTGTAGTTACCCTTGTAGGTTGGCACCACTTTATAGTCGGATTGGGTTGCGTTAAAATCGGCTGCGATTTTATTGACCCGTTCGCCATTGGCCCCGCCCATAGCGTGCCACCACTGCACTTCCACTTGAGCATATGCCGCAGATGCGGCCAGAGTGAAAGCCGCCGCAAGCGTGGCTTTGGTAAAATTAAATGTCATAGGTTGCCTCCCAAGCAATTGTTATACGATTTTAATGGAGCACATCGTTGCAGGTTAAGTCACGATGCCCGTTTCCCGTTTCAGGACACCATAGGATGTAACATAATTCAAATGAAATTTTTATGACAGTTTTTATAACATTATGTTATAATCTACAGGATTGGATGATTTTCTCAAAATATCCATAAAATAAAGGAGTTTAGACGCGGTTGGCAATCAGATTACGACAATTGGAAGCCTTCAAAGCCGTGGCTCAGCTGGGCAGTGTGACCCGCGCGGCAGAACATTTGAACATTTCACAACCCGCCGTCAGCCGGTTGTTGTCCAGTTTTTCCGACTCAGTCGGCTTTGACGTATTTGAACGCAGGGGCGGTCGTCTACTGCCGACACAAGAATCGCGTTATTTGTTAAGCGAGGTCGGGCGGTTACTGGACAGCCTTGAGCACATCGAACAACTGACCCACGATTTGACCGCCCGCAAAGCCGGTCACTTGCGCATCGCCTGCCTGCCGGGATTTGCCACCAGCCATTTGCCGACAGTTCTGACGGATTTTCTGAAAACCCGACCCGCTATCACCGTTACCCTAGAGCCGGATCGCCCGGAACGCATACTGGAATGGATTATCGGCGAGCAGTATGACTGCGGTATAACCGACGGTTTCAACGGCCATCCCGCAGTTGAAAGCCAAACCGTGCCGATGCGCACTGTGTGCATCATGCCCGCTTCGCACCGCTTGGCCGCAAACGTTGAGGTTTGGCCCGAAGATCTTGCCTCGGAACGTATGATACATACCCGCAAGGACAGCGCGTTTTACCGTGATCTGGATGCGTGTTTTTCACAACAAGGCATCCATATGCAAAGCTGGATTGAAACCCGCCAGTTCACCGCCGCCTGTAAACTGGTATCGCAAGGGGGCGGGGTGTCAATTGTCAGTGAAATGGATGCACGAGAATACGAATCCCAAGGCATTGTTATACGCCCGTTCGGCCCTAACATTGCACATCATCTGGCCATTGTGCGTCCAACCCACACGCCGCCCTCGATGATTACTCTGGAATTCATCCAAACCTTTGTAGACAGCTTGGAACCGTTTCGAATGTAGCTATTTTCATATCTTCAGTCACTGAAGTATCTTTACATAAAAATCATACAGTGTCATAATCACTTTGTATTTTACGAGTAAAAGAGACAGCTATGAAATGGAATGACTCCTACACTACGGGCATTAAGAATATTGATGACCAGCACAAAACAATCTTCGCAAGTTCAGAAGATTTCAGGGAAGTCTTGGAACACGGTTGCTCAGCTGGAACCTATCAGGGTTTTCTTGAATTTTTGAACATGTATATCGAAACCCATTTCGGCTACGAAGAAAAATGCATGCACGCCCATAAATGCCCGATTGCCTGTCTGAATAAAAAGGAACATACCCTTTTTATGAAAGTTGTTAAAAACGAAGAAGACGCGTTCCAACAAACAGGTTATGATCCCCAAAGAGCCTTTGAACTTTTGGATACGATAGACAACTGGCTGGGCAGCCATATTGCAAGGATCGATGTCCAGTTGAAAAATTACGTCGGAAATAATTTACAAACTTGACGGTAGGTACCAAAGTCACTTGCGCCTTCGCTTGGATTGCCCTAAATCACATTTGAAACCGTTGGGGAGCCTGTCATTCAGGCTGAGACGTGCAATTGCATAAACCCATCGAACCTGATCCGGGATAATCGGCGTAGGGAACGGTCACGACAAAATATGTCACCCGCCCCCCTTCGTTCAATGATGCTTGGATTGCAACCCGAAGCAAACTTGCAACGCAAAGGAAAATCATATGCGTCTTATAGCCACTTTAATAATGCTAATTCTGGCCACGCCGACATTTGCCGCCGATAAAATGACTGTTCTACTGGACTGGTTCGTAAATCCGAACCACGGCCCGATCATTGTTGCACAGGAAAACGGCTACTTTGCCGAGCAAGGCCTGGACGTTGAAATTATCGCCCCCTCCGACCCGTCGGCCCCGCCCAAACTTGTCGCCGCCGGTAAAGCTGATCTGGCGGTCTCGTATCAGTCATCCTTGCATTTACAGGTTGACCAAGGCCTGCCGCTGAAACGCGTCGGCACTTTGATCGCAACACCGCTCAACTGTCTTTTGACACTCAAGGACGGCCCGATAAAAACCATTGCCGACCTGAAAGGCCGCAAGGTCGGGTTTTCAGTGGCTGGGGTCGACGAAGCGATTCTAGGCTCGGTTCTGAAATACAACGGCCTGAAACTGTCGGATGTAGAACTGGTCAATGTAAACTGGTCTTTGGCCCCTGCATTAATGTCGAAACAAGTGGATGCGGTGATCGGTGCTTACCGCAATTTTGAACTGAACCAGATGAAAATCGAAGGCCATGAAGGCAGCTGCTTTTACATCGAAGAACAAGGCCTGCCTTCCTATGACGAGCTGATTTACGAAGCCAACCCCACCACAATGGACGTGGATAAGATCAAGCGGTTTCTGGCCGCCACTGAAAAAGCCACGCAGTTTATCGTTAACCATCCTGTTGAAAGCTGGGAAATATTTTCAAACACGTCAGAAGAATTGCAAGATGTCCTGAACGCCAAAGCCTGGGTCGACACAATACCGCATTTTGCCCTGCGCCCTGCGGCACTGGATGCTGGCCGTTATGCTAAATACGAAGCTTTCCTGGCACAAACAGGCCTGATCAAAACCAGACAACCGGTATCTGCACTGGCGTTAGCTCTGGGTGCACGATAATGATTGTTGAAACCCACAACCGCACCAGTCGCG
>CAZMMG010000282.1:0-3280 GCA_964567355.1 uncultured Neptunicoccus sp. | reverse complement strand
CGCACGACCCGGCCCTACACCTGAGAAGGGACCCGCCGCTACGGAACGGCCAAAGCAAGGTTCCCGTATTTTGATAACGGCTGGACGTTTGCGGCAACGTGCGCGGCCAGCTCGCGGGTGGGCGCCAGAACCAAGGATCGCGGCATGCGGGCACGGGCGCGGCCCCTTGCCAGTTTGTGGATCATCGGCAGGGTAAAGCCCGCGGTTTTGCCGGTGCCGGTTTGGGCAATGCCCAACACATCACGGCCTGCAAGTGCATGCGGAATAGCGGCTTCTTGAATTGGCGTAGGGGTTTCGTAGCCGACGTCGTTGACGGCTTTAAGAACTTTGGGACTAAGGCCCAGATCAGTAAATTTTGTCATGTATCTCGCGTTGTTAGCGGTGTCATTTGATGCCGCAGTTTTCAATCGCGGCCGGACAGCCGAAATGCTGTCGTTCCTGTGCTTTTCCTTTAGCGAAATTCATGCAGATGTCAATGTAAGAGCGTATTTCACTAATAACGTGATGTATTTAAGCATAAATACAGTCTTTTCTTCTTGGGTTTTTACCTTAGTATCGGTGAAAGGGGGGCGTCTGATGAAATCAATTTTACTAGATATATGGCGCAGCTTTCGCGCTATGCCGCTTTGGGTTCAGTTATGGGTAGCTGTTGTTCTTGTGCCCGTGAACATGGCCACTGCGGTACTGATCCTTGCACATGGCTGTCTGTTGGTCCCCGTGTTGGCCATTGGCGGCATGATACCGAATGCGGTTTTGATGTTTGTCGAGCGCGGTTTTTCCAAGGCTATGGCACTGTCGCATGTCGTGCTGTGGATCCCGCTGCTGGTTATTTTAGCTATGGAGATTAAAGCAAATTCCGTATTTTCCAACTATCTGATGGTATTGTTTATCGTCGATGCCATCTCGATCTGTTTTGATCTGAAAGACAGCCGTGACTGGCATAAGGGCGATCGTAAAATAGCCTCTTAAACCATGATCTCCTTGGTGGATGTCAATGATAGTTCAGGAAAATCCCGCTCTACGCGGTCTATATCCCATTGTAATCGTGTCATATAAACTGGATCACCATCATGATCGGATGCCATATGGCCCTTGTTGATATTGATGAATGCATCCACCTTGTCGGTCGGGCCTGATAGCCAGCGGGCCGAGGTGAATTGGGTGGACTCAAAGCGCACGGGTATGCCGTATTCTAATTCAATACGGCTAGCCAGAACATCGAATTGCAACGCCCCGACAACGCCGATAATCCAGCCAGAACCAATCATCGGCTTAAACAATTTGGCGGCGCCTTCTTCGGCGAACTGGTTCAGGGCCTTGTCCAGATGTTTGGCTTTCATCGGGTCGGTGGCGCGTACTGACTGTAGCAATTCGGGGGCAAAGGATGGGATGCCGGCAAAATGCAGGGCTTCGCCTTCGGTCAAGGCATCGCCGATGCGCAACTGTCCGTGATTGGGAATGCCGATGATGTCGCCGGCCCAAGCCTCTTCCGCAAGCTCGCGATCACTTGCCAAAAATAGCATGGGCGAGGCGATGGCCATGGGTTTTTTGGAACGCACATGGGTCAGTTTCATACCGCGTTTGAAATGGCCCGAACACAATCGCACGAACGCGATGCGGTCGCGGTGCTTGGGATCCATATTGGCTTGTACCTTGAAGACAAAGCCGGAAACCGGCTTTTCATCCGGCGCAATTTTGCGTTCAACCGCAGGGCGAATTTGTGGTTTGGGGCCGAAATCACCGATCCCGTTCATCAATTCCTTAACCCCGAAACTGTTGATCGCGGAGCCGAACCATATAGGGGTCAGGGTGCCGTCGAGCATGGCTTGTGTATCCAGCGCGGGCAGCAGTTCGCGGGCCATCTCAACCTCTTCCAGCAGCTTTTCCAGCAGCTCTGCGGGTACATGTTCGGCCAGTTTCGGATCGTCCAAGCCCGCGATTTGAATGCTTTCCGAGATCACATTGCGGTCGGCGCGATCCATCAGTTCCAGACGGTCATTCAGCATGTCATAGCAACCGATAAAATCGCGCCCCACACCGATCGGCCAGCTTGCCGGGGTTACGTCTATCGCTAGATTTTCCTGAATTTCATCAATAATATCAAAGGTATCACGACTTTCGCGGTCCATTTTGTTACAAAACGTCAGGATCGGCATGTCGCGTAGGCGGCAGACTTCAAATAGTTTGCGGGTCTGGCTTTCAACGCCTTTGGCCCCGTCGATCACCATCACCGCGGCGTCCACGGCAGTAAGTGTGCGGTAGGTGTCTTCGGAAAAGTCAGAGTGGCCGGGGGTGTCGACCAGATTGAACCAGAAGTTTTTGTATTCAAACGACATTGCCGAGGCGGATACGGATATGCCGCGATCCTTTTCCATCTGCATGAAATCCGATCGCGTGCGCCGCGCTTCGCCTTTGGCACGTACTTGTCCGGCCATCTGAATGGCGCCGCCATAAAGTAGGAATTTTTCCGTCAACGTGGTCTTGCCCGCATCAGGGTGGCTGATGATGGCGAAGGTGCGGCGGCGATCAATTTCGGGCGGCAAAACGGGGGTATTTGTGATGTTTTCTGACATATGCGCACCTATAGGTAAGGATTGGGCAAAGGGCAAGAAATGACTGTACACCGAGCGCGCACAAGGCGTGCACCGGGCGTATGACGGATGTCGGGCGGGGCGGTGTTAACGAATTGGGGGGGGTGGCATTCTTGTCCGGGCTTTTGCCCGGACAGCGCCCGGACCTCCCCCATGGGGAGGGCGCTATACGCCCACCCCGAGGTCCGGGTGCTGTCCTGTGAATTGGGGAAGACGGATTTGGGGGGGGCATTGTGCAGGGGGACGAATGCGTTATTCTTTTACGAAACATAAAGGAATCGATGTTATGGATTTGGGTATAAAAGGTAAAACCGCGGTTGTTTGTGCGTCCAGCAAGGGTTTGGGCTTTGGCTGTGCCGAGGCTTTGGCGAAAGCAGGGGTCAATCTGGTGATTTCTGCGCGTACCAAAGGGCCGCTTGATGCGGCGGCGGAGGCGTTGAGGGCGCACGGGGTGGATGTGACGGCAGTTGCCTGTGACATTACCACCGATGCAGGCCGCGCGGCTGTATTGGATGCGGCAGGACATGTGGATATTTTGGTCACCAATGCGGGCGGGCCGCCGCCCGGGCATTGGTCGGACTGGGAGCGCGATGATTTCATCAAGGCGTTGGACGCCAATATGCTGACGCCGATTGCCCTGATGAAAGCCACGTTACCGGGTATGATCGAACAGGGCTGGGGGCGGGTGG
>CAZMMG010000281.1:0-3309 GCA_964567355.1 uncultured Neptunicoccus sp. | reverse complement strand
GTATATAAGCAATTTTTTGTGGCTTTTTGTGGTAAATAATGTGGTGTTAGGCTAATTAGCCCTTAAAACCCGACCAATAAGGATGTAAACCGCACGTATGCAACAATACCCTAACCACCGCCAACAAGAGATTCTCGACATTCTACGCAAGGTCGGCGGCTCTGCACGTATTCATACCATTGCACAAACTCTGGAGGTCAGCGAAGAAACCGTGCGGCGCAACATCAAGCGTCTGGAAAAAACCGGAGCAGTGGAAAAGCTTCACGGCGGTGTGCGCATTGTCGGCAATGCCGAAGAGACCAGTTTTCAGCAACGCCTGAACGAAAATCCCGAGGCCAAAATACGCATCGCCCATAAGGTGGCACAAATGATCCCGAACGGCAGTTCTTTGTTTCTGGACATCGGCAGCACGACCGCATTCATTGCCGACGCGTTGCGCGAACATCAAAACCTGCTAATTGTGACCAACTCCATTGCCGTGGCCTATAAACTTGCCACCCGCAACAATAACCGGGTGTTCATGGCTGGCGGCGAACTGCGCAGCCATGATGGTGGTGCGTTCGGTTTGGATGCGATGAATTTCGCCGATAATTTCCAGACAGATTTCGCCGTGCTGTCCGCCGCAGGCATCAATGCTACCAACGGCTTTATGTTGTTCGACCTGGAAGAGGCCAAGTTTTCCCGCCTGATCATGTCGAAAAGTGCCACCCGCATCATCGCCGCCGATGCGCGAAAATTCAACCGTGTCGCCCCGGTAACCATCGGCAATCCCGATCTGGTGGATTATCTGGTATGCGATGCTCCGCCCCCCGACGATATTGCCGACGCTTGTGAAAGCTGGGGCACCAAAATCACCTTGGCTGATTAAGGCCGGCATAAATATAAGTGCCATGCCGATGCGATATTTTTAACACTCAACCCGCGACAACAGCCCTGACATGGGCGCTAAAATTGGGATCTTCCATCAGTGCCTTGCAACGGTCAAACCGCCCGGTTGCATAGGCCCAGAAATCTTCCGCGGGATTGTTATCCGCATGTTGGATCAGCCCCCAAAGCGTCCACAATAAATCACACATAGCCTTGTAAATAACCACACGCCCATGCTGTGCAGGCGTAGGCACAGCCCCGAAATAGGCCTGCATCAGCTCCATTTCCTGCATTGCATCCATGCCCGCCTCGACCGATAAATCACCCAGATCCCACAATGGATCGTTCATGCCGGAATATTCCCAGTCAACGACCCACATCTTGGTACCGTCATCCAGAAAATTTTCGCACAAAGGGTCACAATGGCACGGCGCAAGCAGCGCGAGGTTGGCCGCCAAAGCCGCTTTTACCGGCTCTGCCGCCTTGACAATTTCATCGTAGCCATCAGGCAGGCTTACTTCCTTTGTTGCAAGAATTTTCAGGTAATCATCAATCATTGCAAACAATTCAAAACGAAACTTAAACACCTCGCCCGATCCATGCAGTTTTGCCAACGCCAGCCCTGCCCGCGCAGGCGAACCGGAACGGGTTTTGAATGTACCCGGCGTCATGGTCTCAATGTTCTTTATCGCTTCCGAAATCATTATCCCGGTAGCCGCATCGGCCCACAAGACTTCCGCCGACACCCCTGCACGATACGCCGCAATCGCATTATTGATCTCGACTGCGCGGTCGATATAATCCTCGGTGCCTTCGCCGGGAATACGCACGATCACCTGCCGCACACCGATTTCCACCAGATGTACCAGATTGGTCAGCCCCCCCAAGCGGGTAATTTTGCAAGCGTTGAGCCTGACCTCTTCAAAGCCCGGCGCATGGCGCAAAGCCGCTATAACCGTTTTATCATATTCAGACATATTATAACTCCCTTACGCCTTGAGCCGTAGATTTTGCGGATCATAAAGTACGCCATTCACGCGGGTAATCGCCGATCTCTCACCAAAAACCTCGATTTCAAATGCAGTCATATCCCACAGATTTTGCGGCAGATAGGCAAACAAGATCATCTGCCCGAGCGTATGACCAAATCCCGCACTTGTCACCAGAGAGACCACCTCACCACCCTGAAAAATGGTTTCCCCACCATAAAGCGGCAAGGGTTTATCCGCTACAAAGCTGCATAACTTCTGCTTTACCCCGTCCGCCTTTTGCGCCGCCAGCACATCCCGCCCGATAAAATCGCCGCCTGATTTTAGATGCACGCGAAACCCAAGCCCCGCTTCGATCGGGGTATAATCGGGCGAAATATCCCCCGACCAATACAAATAGCCTTTTTCCATCCGCAAACTGTCTATTGCGCGGTAGCCCACATCACGAATGCCAGCACCCTGTCCCGCATCCCATAAAACGTCATAAACATGGGCTGCAAACTCTGTCGGGATATGCAGCTCCCAGCCCAATTCCCCGACAAAACCGATACGCACCGCGCGCACCAGAGCCGCACCGATGATTACCTCTTGCGCGGTGCCGAACGGAAAAGCCGCGTTCGAGACATCCGTTTCGCAAACCGTTTGCAACACATCACGCGCCTTCGGTCCGCAGATGTTGATAACCGCACGCGCCGAGGTAACTTCGATCAAATGCACCGAACCATCTTTCGGCATATGCCGTCTGATCCAGTCCTCATCATGGCTACCGAAACCTGCCCCGGTGACAATATAAAAATGATCACGCCCTAGTCGCGTAATGGTTAAATCTGCCTCGATGCCGCCGGTTTCATTGCAAAGCTGCGCATAAATTACCGTACCAACAGGCTTATCCATATTGCATGCCGCCAAGCGTTGCAGCAGCGCAAGCGAACCGGTTCCGATCATTTCAAACTTGGCAAAGCTTGATTGATCAATCAACGCCACTCCGGTGCGTACGGCTTCATGTTCCTTGCCCGCAAAGCCATGCCATCCGGGGTTGATGAAATCCAGCTGATCAACAGGTTCCACCCCTTCAGGCGCAAACCACAAGGGCCGTTCCCAACCATTCTTTGAGCCATAAACTGCGCCATGATCTTTCAGTCTTTGGTACAAAGGCGACAAGCGAAGCTGGCGCACGGTTTCAGGCTCTTGCCCCGGATAGCGCATTTTATAATGATGCGCATAATGCTCGACCGCACGCGGATACATAAATGCGCGGCTGCCGTGATGCGGCCCGAAACGGCGGCAATCCAGCGGCCAAAGATCAAGGCTGGGTCGCCCATCCACAATCCACTCCGCGATCATCTCACCGGCTCCGCCACCAGCGGCAATGCCGTAAAGAAAACCTGTCCACCACACCAGGCAGCCCACCCCGGGCGCCCCACACCCACCGCAGACCCCTCTCCCCCCACCG